>JBAXQZ010000007.1:0-18406 GCA_037131475.1 bacterium
ATTATGCGACCCTTCCAAGGTTGAGACGCGGGTTCGACTCCCGCTACCTGCTCCATAATGCTACTGCGGAGGACGGGCAAGGTTGAGAGGCGGGTTCGATTCCCGCTACCCGCTCCAATTTCTCAATTATCTAAATATTGTTGGTAATATATTTTATATGGCGGCCATGGTGAAGTGGTTATCACGGCAGTTTGTGGCACTGCAATCACGGGTTCAATTCCCGTTGGCCGCCCCAATAAAAAAGCATCATTCAAGTGATGCTTTTTTATTGGGAAAACTAAAATTAATCAATCAAAAAGACAAACCAATTAGGCTTGCCTTTGTGATTGGTAGCAACCTCCTTTGTGGAGGTTGCTACCTAGTTCTTGACGCTTTTCGTGCTTCTTTGTTCAGATACATCTTCGCATCAGCTTCATTTACCATTTCGAGGATTGTTCTCGTGTCGCCCTCCTTGCGGATGCCTGAGCCAAACGACACTGAAAATCTCCAATCTGGTAGCACCTCAGCGATTGTGCTGATGAGCAATCCATTGAGGCTAAAATATTCAGCAAACAAAGACTCTATCCTTTTTTCAATCTGCGCGATTGCGTCATCAGTTGCCCTCGAAAGAAGTATGATATATTCATCACCACCATATCTCGCGAGGGTATCATTCGAGCGGATGGCTTGCGTGAGTAGGCGAGCAGCCGACTTCAGGCATTCATCTCCAACGCTGTGGCCAAGACCAGGGGTGTCATTAACTGGCTTGAGATCGTTCATATCGACGAATATGACGCCGACAACGGATCTGCTATTCTCGAGTTCTTTAATCCGCTCGAGAGCATAGGCTCTGCTATAAGCGCCAGTCAAGGGATCGCGATGGTGCAAACTAGTCACTTCCGCTAGTTTCTTTTGGAGCTCAGCGTTCGCCTTTCGCAAGTATTCATTCTGTTGTTTTAATCTAGCATTCCGTGATAACACAGAGTGCGGATTATGTGGGTTTTCACTATGCAAGGCATATTCCTCCTCTGTGTGATCAATCTGGAACGATTCAAGATTGTCCAGCAGGAGAGGAACTTTTTAAATTATATATTACTGTAAATAAATCTATATCAAATATAAAAAATCATCCATGAGATGATTTTGGTACCCGCGGAAGGAATTGAACCTTCGGCCCACTGCTTAGAAGGCAGTTGCTCTATCCACTGAGCTACGCGGGCAGGTTGGTCTTAAATTATTCCCGTGTAGGTATATTACTCATGTATAATTTGGAAAAATTTATTTTGTCAATCGATCGAATAATGGTACGCCCTGAGGGATTTGAACCCCCGGCCTCCTGATCCGAAGTCAGGCGCTCTATCCAGCTGAGCTAAGGGCGCACGTTTATAGAAGCATTATATCAAAAAATAGACCACAAAACAAGGCAGTATGATTTTTTGATACGTCGGGTCCGCTTGTTACAAACAAATGTGGCTACCGATCAATAGATCGATAGCCACAAGTTTAGTTATGCCAACGTGGCACAGATCCCCCACCCCCAAAACAGGAGATAGGTCGACAAGCCGAATAGCAAGAACAAGAGGATAAACAGCCATATCTCCTTGGGCTGTGGCGGCAGAACTCGCTCAGCCGTTTCGAGATCTGTTACACTCTCGACATACGGCCGAACCAGATACCCACTGTATTTACGTTTCCAGCGGAGTCTACCCGCCATGATCACTATCCAAACACCACAGAGAGTCCAGATAACTTCAGCCGTGTAGAACAGATTAACGCCAGACTCCCATTTCTTCGCACTCTTGTAAAGTCCCTCTTCGCTCGGCTCATAACCGAGCAGACTTACTAGAGCTTTGGATGTCGAGCGGTCGTTGACCGCTTCACGGATAAATTGGATGAATTTCCCCCGTCCTTTGACGTGCCGAAGATACTTGAACATCTTAAAGTACCTGGTGTACTCTTGGCTAAGTATCTGGTACCTTTCGACGGTCCCTGTAGTCTCCACAAGGGTTTTAATCTCCGTCCCCGAGAGAGAAATTGCCAATCCCTCCTTGAACCATTTTGGCAGATTTTCTGAATCCTCACCGATGAGACAATTGACATATGCATGAGTTAGCTCATGCGACAAAACTTTCCCATTGTCGTTGACTGCTGCCCCATTTTCGCTGATCGATATCTGGGCCTCTATGATAATGAACCTTTTGTCTATTGTTACCCCCATCGCCTTGGACCCATCTGATTCAGTGGTCCGGTATTCATCCTTGATTGGAGCCCCAGTCTGGACGTAGGCAAAGCCTTTCGGTGCTGGCAGGCCTACACAATCTCGTAAAGCTACAACTGCCTCATCCCGTGACGTGGCGAAGCAAACCAATTTGCCATTGTCGACAAATTCGATATAGCGACTGGCCATGGCGTAAATCGTTTGGACTTTATCAATCCTTTCCTTGTTAGCGATTATCTGATCGATGCCCGGTTTGATATACCAGTCGACTCTCTCGTTAACGTCTGCATGCTTACCCCAGTCTTTCCGTGGCACCACCTCGTCAAATGGATAGTTTGCCATTTGTCTTAGTTGGTCTACTTGATCCTTGGTTTCCACAGTTGGATTCCTGTACTTTTCCAACAGCCGGTCGAGTTCCTGATCGACATCCGATGCTAATACCATCGAAGTTAGCAGGATAACAATAGATAAAACCAAAACTAAACGCACCACAGTCTTGCCCCCCTTTGTTTTTTGTCTTTGATCAGATATTTGATCGTTCATACCATAACACGATATGTGCTATTATACAAGACAGGCGAGGGAAACTGCTCACTGTCCTCACTAAAATTTGCTTTTGGGTTAAAATGTTGTACAATATAATCAAACAAAAAAAACTTCTAAAACAAAAAGCTATGCGTAAACAAATTAGTGTTGAGGATAGACTCAGACAATCAGTTACTCGCCTCAAGAATACAAACAAAAAACAAGCGGAGAGAATAAAATATCTCGAAGCTGAAAATGCCAAGAAAGATCAGATTATTGAGACTCTCCTTGTTCGTATTGCTGAGTTGGAAAAGACTGTCTACGGATCTAAGAAAACAAAACTCCCGAATGATGATGAGAGCAACGGTTTGGGGAGTGGTTTGAAAACGCTTACCAAAGAACCAGTAAAAAGAGATAAATCATCATACCGTCGATCTATCCCAAACAACGAAGAGATAACTAAAGAAGAAAAGTACACTATTAATACCTGCCCTGAATGTGGCAGTTTTTTAGTTAAGAAACAAACAACAACTCGTTTTATCGAAGATATCTTTTTACCGTACTTTGATGAACTTCTAAAAAGAACGATCTCTCCTTGCAAAACTGTCATAAGTCAAAGTATTGAAAAAGGCTATTGTCCAAAGTGCCGCTGTTGGCACAGCTCAACTTCACCAGGCGACTCTCCGCCGTTTAGGAACAATGAAGTTCTTCTTGGCCCAAACATCAGAAAGTATATTGCCTACAAAACAACGATAACCAATTCAACATATCAGAAGATAAAAGACGAGCTTCTTGATCTCTACAACATCAAACTCTCTGATGGTGAAATCACAGAGATCCTTGAGCAAACAGCCAATAAATTAGGTCCCGAAAAAGCCAGAATCAAAAAGAGAATCCAAGACGAGAAAGCCAAACATATTGATGAGACAAGCGGTCAAAGTTGAAATGAAAAGAACTACACTTGGGCCATGGCTTCAGTAGAAACTAATGAAGTAATTTTTGAAGTCGGCAAAAACAGAGGTAAAGGTAATGCTGAAAAACTATTAGGAGACAACAAGGACTGCATTATCATCACTGACTTCTATGCTGCTTACAAGAACCTACCAGGTAAGCATCAAGCCTGCTGGATTCACTTTATTCGCAAGCCCAAAGAGTTGGCTATGAACAGCAATCTCCCTATGGACAAGCGTGACTTTGCGGCTAGTATTTACAATGACCTTATCCCTATCTACGAGAAGGTTAAGTCTATTTGCCAAACAAAATTTGATCTCAAAGATAGAGAGAAACACTTACCAAGACTCAAGGCACAATTAAACAAAGTTATTAAGAGAATTGACAAGCACAAAGACAATCCCAAGAAACTAACTGATTTCTCAAAGCTTGCTAAAGCGTATATTAATGAATTATTTACCTGCATTATGGAAGACGGTGTACCTTGTGAGAATAACAAAGCCGAAAGAGTAATTAGACCCCTTGTTATCAAAAGGAAATTATCATTTGGAACTAAAAGTGAAAATGGAGATAATACCTTTTCAATCAATGCCTCAGTCCTATTTTCCATATGGTACCAGAACAGAACTAATTTCTGGCCAAGATTTCATGAGTTGATGGCGTGACAGTGAGCAGTTTCAGGCGAGGGCGAGAGAATTTAAAGCCATATATTGAATTCCTGGACTCACTTCAGGTAATATATGAATATAATATATTTATTAAAGTGAGAGAATTATGTCAGTGATAATAAATTTCAAAATTTGTGACAATGCAGAGGAGTGCAATGGTATCGCAGTCTGTCCCACTGGGGCACTCGCTTGGGATGAAAAGAATTCGACTATTATTATAGATAACAGCAAATGTATCTCTTGCGGTCTTTGTGAGAAATTTTGCATGGTTCACGCGATCAAGGTTGCTCATACTGAGGAAGAGTATCAGGAGATCGAAAAAGAGATTGCAGACGACCCTCGCAAGGTGACTGATTTGTATCTTGATCGCTACGGCGCACAACCTATCCTTCCTGCCTTTTTAATAAAAGAAGATAAATTTGATACTGAGGTGATTGGTTCATCCAAAATTGTTGTTTCAGAATTTTTCGATAATGATTCTATAATGTGCATGCTTCGATCAATCCCCATCAAAGAACTTTTTACTAGTACGGATATAAAATACCGCAAAGTAGAGGTTGGCGAGCGCTTGATGAAAAAGTATGATATCTCAGAGCTGCCAGCTCTGGTGTTTTTTAAGGAGGGGAAGCTTCTCGGGAAAGTTGAAGGCTACTTTGAAAGGGATCAAAAAGACGAATTAATTGATAAAATTCACAAAATTATTGCCTCTTAAGCTGTATAATCGTTTACAATATAGTGCTCTAAGCTTTCTCTCAGGCCTCCTTGTTAGAATAAATTTATGATCATTAATTCAAACAAGGAGGTAAAAGTTTTGAAGAGGAAAGCAATTTTTCCTGCAGTTGCCATCGGCACTCTGGCGTTAGCTGGATTGATCTGGATCGGCACCGCGCAGGTGCATGCTGCAACTTCAACGGGGGCTCAAACCTTGGTCGAGAAAATCGTGCAGAAATTTAATCTGCCAGAAGACCAGGTTCAAGCGACCTTTGACGAAGCTCATGCTGAAAAAGCAGCGATTCGTGTCGCCGAGCAAAGTACGAAGCTTGACCAAGCGGTCAAGGATGGGGTGATAACAGAGGAGCAAAAAGACAAGATTGTTGCCAAAATGTCTGAGAAAAAGACAGCGCGCTCACAGATGCGCGCGGATATGCAACAATGGTTTCGGGATAATGGTATTGACCAAACAAAACTCAAAAGTTATCTTGGCGGAGGCACGGGCCATCAGGGTGGAAGGAAAGGTAGGCAAGCGGCCAACGCTTTGCAAAGTTAAAAATAATTAAAATAAAAGCACTTTCACTACGTGGAAAGTGCTTTTATATTTCGGTGAATACTAAGCAATTTCTCAGAATTGCAAGTTAGGATAAAATGAACGAAACAAGTTCTGCGAATAATATTTTAGCATAATTGAGCATTTATAAATTCAAATTTAATTTTAGGAGTAAGTATGGGCGTGATTAGTCGAGGAATTAGAAACGCATTTAGAAACGGTATTCGGACAACTTCTATTGTCTTTATTTTGGCCATTTCGATCAGTATGGCTTTGGTTATGTTGATGTCTCTGCGGACGGTGCAGACAAAGATCGATAGTGTCAAGAGTTCGATTGGCAATAATATTACAGTTACCCCAGCCGGAGTACGAGGTTTTGAGGGCGGTGGTGAAGCGCTAACGGTTGCTGATGCCACAACATTGGGCGCAATCCCACATGTCACAAAGGTAGTCCAGTCAATCTCTGATAGACTCGAAAGCGCAGATACGAATTTAGTTTCGGCGATTGAGCCAGGATCATTTGGTACGAGACAACAAGGTCGCCAAAACAGACAAAGCCCCAATGGCGAAAGCGCGACGCAAACAGCTCCCACAAATTTTACAATGCCAATTAACGTCTCAGGAACTAGCGATTTGGACTCAACTGCGAGTATCAATGCCAGCAAATTTGATATTACCTCTGGCGAGAAGATGGATACCACATCCGCTGATAATATTGCGATGATCGGTACTGAATTGGCCACAAAGAATAATTTAGTTGCTGGCAGCTCCTTCACCGCTTATGGGCAAACAATAACGGTCAAAGGAATATTTGATGCTGGCAATAAATTTGCTAACGCTGGAGTGATCATGCCCATTGCGACTCTTCAGAATCTTTCAGGTCAAACAAGCCAGATTACTTCAATGATTGTCACAGTAGATTCGATCGATGCGGTCACAAATGTCCAAAGCCAGATCAAGATCAATTTGGCAGATCGTGCTGATGTTGCGTCCCAACAGGATAGCTCTGCTGAGGCAGTCAAGCCCTTGGAAAACATCAAGACAATTTCTCTCTATAGCCTAATCGGCTCCTTGGTCGCGGGTGCAGTTATAATTTTCCTCACGATGCTAATGATTGTTCGTGAACGACGACGTGAGATAGGTGTTCTCAAGGCCATCGGCTCATCAAATGTTGGCATTATGGCTATGTTCACCGTTGAGTCGCTAGTCTTAACTTTTATTAGTAGCGTTGCTGGAGTACTACTTGGACTCGCTTTCAGTAATCCAGTGCTTAATGTCATGGTCAATAATGCCCAATCAGAGTCCGCTCCGAGCAATTTTGCCGGAGGAGGCGCTGGGCGAGCAATGATGCGTTTTGGCGGTGGAGCAGTTGGTGGGGTTCAGAATGCCGTCCGCGATCTGCACGCCGTCGTGGGTTGGGATATCTTGCTCTATGGGCTTTTAGCAGCAGTCATTATCGCGATTATTGGTAGCGCAATCCCTGCATTTTTCATTAGCAAAATTCGCCCTGCTGAAGTGATGAGAGCAGAGTAATCAAACAAGAAAACTATAATATATATTAAAACTAGTTGGTGAAATAAAATGGAGAAACAATGCTAAAAGTAATAAATTTAACAAAGACATTTCAATCTGGAGATACAAAGGTGCTAGCAGTTGACAATGTTACTCTTGAGGTGCCCACGGGCGTGTTCTCAACTATTATTGGCAAGAGCGGCAGTGGCAAGAGCACACTATTATCTCTTCTAGGCGCGCTTGATCGGCCAACTTCGGGGAATATTATGGTTGACGATCAGGAAATATCCAAACTGAGTGACGCAAAATTAATCAAATACAGGCGCGAGAAAATTGGTTTTGTATTTCAGGGCTACAATTTAATTCCCAATCTCACAGCGCTTGAAAATGTAATGGTACCGATGGAATTTGCGGGGATGGCCTTGAGGGCACAAAAAGAGCGCGCCGCCATACTGTTGACCCAAGTTGGGCTCGATGAGATTAAACAAGGACGGAAACCCGGTCGATTGTCGGGCGGAGAACAACAAAGAGTTGCAATCGCCCGGGCCTTGGCCAACAAGCCCAAATTAATCTTGGCGGATGAGCCTACTGGCAATCTGGATAGCACAACGGGCGCCGTCATCATTAAATTGCTCAAAGATTTGGCCAAGTCAGAGAAAACGACAATCGTAGCCGTGACTCACGATAATGGTATTGCAGCAGAGGCGGAGATAACATTTAAACTAAAAGATGGTAAATTAATTAAATAGTTTATTTTAAAATAATAACAAAAAATGCGTCGCTCTAGAGCAACGCATTTTTTAAATATATCCAAAGTATGATTATTTCTTACTTTTATTTGCCTTAGTTCGGGTATTTGAATCCAGAATTTTCTTGCGAAGTCTTAGATTCTTTGGTGTAACCTCGAGAAGTTCATCGTCTTCAAGGAAATCGATGCATTGCTCAAGTGAAAAAATAATTGGTGGAGTGAGTACGGTGATACCATCAGCGCTTGATGCGCGCATGTTGGTCAATTGTTTTTCCTTGCAGACATTGATTTCAAGATCATCTTCACGTTGATTCAATCCGACAATCATACCAGTATAGACCTCGGTCCCGGGGTGAACGAAGGTATTGCCACGTTGTTGTGCGATATTGAGGCCAAAAGCGACGGCCTTGCCACCACAGAAGGAGATCAGGACGCCATTGCGGAATTTTGGCATTGCTGCGCCAATCTTGTCAAAGCGCAAGAACATGGAGTTCATTACGGCAGTGCCCTTTGAGGCGGTCAGAAGTGTGTTTCGGAGACCCAATGTGCCACGAGTCGAGATTTCAAAGATCAATCTCACAGTATTCTCTGAGCTATTTTCCTGATTGAGCAAGATGCCTCTCCTGCGAGTGATCTCGCCGATGATCGTATTGGCAAATTCCGCGTCAACGTCGACTGTCAGCTCTTCGATTGGCTCGCACATCACGCCCTCAATTTCTTTGGTGATAACCTGAGGTTTGCCGACTTGCAGTTCATAGCCTTCTCGACGCAATGTCTCGATAAATACTGATAGATGTAATTCACCACGGCCAGAAAGAACAAATTCGCCACTTTCGGAAATAGCTAGTCTCATTGAGACATTTGTTTGTAATTCTTTGTTGATACGATCTAGAATTTGTCGAGCGGTCACAAACTTACCCTCACGACCGGCAAATGGCGAAGTATTGGCGTAAATAGAGATATTGAGCGTTGGCTCCTCGATTTCGATAGTTGGCAGTGCCTCTGGCTCATTTGGGTCAGCGATCGTGTCGCCAATTGATGAATTCTTAATACCAGCCAAAGAAATAATATCACCTGAATAGGCAGTTTTGATCTCCTCTTTTTTGAGGCCGTTGTTTGTAAATATTTTTTCAATACGTGAGCTTTCGATCTCGCCATTCATTTTCATGAGAGAGATCATCTGGCCAGTTTTGACGATACCACGATGAACTTTGCCAATCGCATATTTACCCATGAAGTTGTCCCATTCAAGGGCGGAGACTAGGATTTGCAGAGAAGAGGTGTCATCTTTGACTGGAGCGGGAATTTGGTCAATAATCGCATCAAGGATTGGCGCAAGCGAAGCGGGCTCATTCTCATCGTCAGGTAGATTGTCCCAAGCTTTGCCATCTCGTCCTACAGCGTAAAAAATTGGGAAATCAAGCTGTTCATCCTTGGTCGCAAGCTCCAAAAATAGATCATAAGTTTTGTTGATTGTCTCTGGAATATCAGCGTTTGGCTTATCAATTTTGTTGATAACCACCATGACTTTGAGGCCCATGCCCAATGCTTTTTTGAGTACAAATTTGGTCTGAGGCATCGGACCTTCTTGAGCGTCAATTACGAGGATAGCGCCGTCGGCCATATTGAGAGTGCGCTCAACTTCACCACCGAAGTCCGCATGTCCAGGGGTATCGATGATGTTAATTTTTACACCTTTGTAGTGGATAGCAGTATTTTTGGCCAAAATTGTGATGCCACGCTCACGCTCCTGATCATTGGAATCCATGATCAAATCTTCTGTCATTTCCGATTCGTTTTCGCGAAAAGTTTTTGATTGTTTCAAAAAACCATCCACGAGAGTGGTTTTGCCGTGATCAACGTGGGCAATAATCGCAACATTTCTCAATTCAACTTCATTCATCTTGGTAGTCCCTGCTAAATTTATTTTTAGCATAGAAGATAATAGCCGTATTTTTACGCGCTTATCTGCTAAGCTCTATTGATTTATTATGTTTATTGTAACAATTTTTAAGCACAAAGTCAAGTTGATTTTTTAATATAATTTATTTATCCACACTTTTATTTTAAAATTGCATATGTTAAAATTTATTTACTGAGCAGGCGATGGATCAAATGATTCATGGGGCTGGGCCTCAATATGAGGCAGCAGGAATATATAACCTGTGGGACTATAATGTTTCATAGGTTTTTTTGTACTCAAGTTTTATAAATAAATAATAAAAAAACATGGAAGAAAATGAAAAAATTTGAAGGTTTAAATAGCGAGCAAGTAGTCAAATTGACGGCAGAGTATGGCAAAAATGTATTAGTGCCAGAGAAAAAAGAAAACTTTTTTCACAAGGTGATTCATGTTTTGATAGAGCCGATGTTTATCCTTTTGATCGTTGCTGCGATGATATATTTCGTTCTTGGCGAGCCCAAAGATGGGGCCATAATGCTAATTTTTGTTCTCGCAATAATTAGCATTGAAGTGATTCAAGAGTGGAAAACTGATCGCACTCTTCAAGCGCTCAAGGATCTCTCTGCCCCAACAATCAAAGTTATCCGCGATGGTGTCGAAAAGACCATTCAAAGTGTTGATCTGGTCCCAGGGGATCTGATGATTATCTCAGAGGGTATTAAAATTCCTGCCGACGGTCTTGTCTTGAAGGCCAACGATCTGTCGGTGGATGAATCGTCTTTGACCGGTGAGCCCGAGGGCGTCTGGAAAGTTTCAATCGATGTAGTTGAGAAAAGCACAGACCATTGGCGTAAAGATTATTGTTACGCTGGAACATTAGTGATTAATGGAAGTGCACAGATATTGGTGGACAAGATTGGCGCTACTACTGAATATGGCAAGATTGGTCTAAATATTGCCAGCGCTCCCGATGAGCCGACTCCACTGCAACAACAAACTGGAAAAATTGTCAAAATGTCAGCAGGTATTGCTGGAATATTGTTTGCGCTGGTCACCACGCTGACATATTTTGATCTTCCTGATCATCTGATTGGTGAGAGATTAATTGAAAGTGTACTTTCGGGTATTACTTTGGCCATGGCGATGATTCCGGAGGAATTCCCAGTTATTTTGACAGTATTTCTCTCAATGGGCGCATGGAGATTGGCGAAGAAAAATTCTTTGGTACGCCGCTTGCCCTCAGTCGAAACACTTGGGGCAATCTCTGTTTTGTGTGTCGATAAGACTGGTACTATCACAATGAACAAGATGACTGTGAGCGAGACGTGGTCGATTGATGATGACGCTAGAAATCTGGCAAAGATTATGGGACTTGGTTGTGAGACCGAGGCCTATGATCCGATGGAGAAGGCGATGCACGATCATTGCGAAAAAATGGGTTGGTCGCATCAGAACTTGTATAATGGTGATCTGCTTTGCGAATATCCATTTACAAATACTGACAAGATGATGGGGCATGTTTGGCATCATCAGGAGCAACTATTGGTTGCTGCTAAAGGTTCCCCAGAGAGGATTATGACCATTTGTGATATCCCGGAGAGCCAGCGTGAGACTGCTTTGCAGAAGCTCAATGAGATGTCATCCCAAGGTCTTCGAGTCATCGCAATCGCTAAAATGACATTGAAAAATCGAGAATCTATCCCCAAAAAATTAGTTGATTGCAAATTGACCCTTTGTGGGCTAGTGGGGTTGAGCGATCCACCACGTGAATCTGTCAAAGAGGACATTCGTCAATGTATCGAAGCTGGCATCAGAGTTGTGATGATTACTGGCGACAATGGTGTAACGGCCAGCTCGATCGCTCGTCAGATTGGTATGAAAAATTATGATTATGTCATTACCGGTGATGAATTAAATGAGATGAGTGATGAAATATTATGCCAAAAGGTTCGAGATGTTAGTATCTTTGCACGTGTAGTTCCAGAACACAAGATGCGGATAGTCCGAGCGTTTAAGGCAAATGGCGAGATCGTGGCCATGACTGGCGACGGTGTCAATGACGCACCCGCACTCAAATATGCCGATATTGGTATTGCAATGGGCAAAAGGGGGTCAGAGGTTTCCCGAGAGGCGGCTGATCTAATATTGATGGATGATAATTTCTCAACAATTGTGACGACGATTCGTGATGGCAGGCGTATATATGACAATATGCGAAAAGCAATCGGCTATGTCTTTACTATCCATATTCCAATTGCTTTTGCCTCACTTCTCGTGCCACTCTTGGGTATTAATCCTGCGGCAGCACTCCTTCTTCCCCTCCATGTTGTACTGCTTGAATTGGTAATTGACCCAACCTGTTCGATAGTACTTGAGAGACAACAGGCCGAGCCAGGTATTATGAAACGTAAGCCGAGGGATCCAAAAGAGAAGATATTAACAGCCTCAGTACTCACGAAAAGCATTATCCAGGGAGTGCTAATATTTGCCATATCTTTTGGTGCGTATTACTATTTCATACAACAAAATATCGCCAATGTTACGATTGCTAGATCGATGGGATTATCAATTATACTTTTGTCAAATCTGATGCTGGTATATGTAAATAGCTCAAATACGGCTTCAGCTATAAATACATTTGGCCAATTGGTGCAAGATAAGGTCGTGATGATTGTCTCGGCAGTAACATTTGTCGGATTATTGGTAATTATTTATAGCCCCTTGCACTTGTTCCTAAAAGTCGCCCCCCTGACCTTGCCCGAGTTTGGCGTGGCCTTTGGCCTCGCATTTGTTGGTGTCTTCTGGTATGAAATCGTAAAATATTTTATTCGAATTAAAAAATAAGCAAATTATAGTGGAGAGTAAGGCTTAAGAGTGAGAAAAATTAATTTCGTTTTGAGCTTTTTTGTAAGAAAATTCTGACAAGTCTTAATTCTTCATACTTATATTTATCATTCAAAAGGTTGTAAGCAGGCGAAAGAGCGTCTAGTGTGGTTTGTCGAAAAGCAGTGGAAATTTCATCATATGTTTCTTGATCTGGTCTCAAATAATCGATATCAATCAAGGGGTCATTTGCAATAATTTTTTCCAAATGACTTGATATTGTCGTTGGCGCGAGGCCTCGCATCAAGGATATTTCTTCAATTGACATTTTTTGCAAGATTAACTTTTTAGTTTCATTATATGTGTCGCCTTTGTTGCCATTTGATTTAGAGCTTCGGCCGACTTTTGCCAATTTATTCTCCGACATTGATTGATCGGTTCCAGTAAAAGCAGCGATGATACCCAAAAATTTCTCACCAAAGCGTTGTAATTTGTACGCTCCGACCCCTGAAATTTTACTAAATTCCTCTTCATTTTTTGGCAGATACCCCGCCATTTCTATCAAAGATTTGTCGCCAAACACGGTGAATGGGGGAACATGCTCTTCTTCGGCAATTTTCTTGCGCAGGATACGCAATTGCTCAAATAAATTTTGATCAAATGCTAATTCACCTCGTTTTTTGCGCTTTGATTTAATCTCAATATTTTCTTTGGGCTGGGGTAAAACAATAGTATTTTTACTTTTTAGAAAATTAATTCCCTCAGTGGTGACTACTAGTATCGGATATTGCTCGCCTTTTTTGGCGAGTAATTTCTTAGCAATTAGGATATTGATCAGTTTTTTGATCTGAATTTCAGAAAATTCAGTTACAATGCCAAAGACGGACAAATTACTGTGACCGCGCTCCGCAACAACTTTATTGTTCTCGCCGCGTAATACTTGAGCGATGTAACCAGCGCCAAAGCGCTGACCAGTTTTTAATACTGCACTGATAATCTTTTGTGCAATCTCTGTGCCATCAAATTCATCTTGGTCAGATAGACAAATATCGCAGTTTCCACATTCATTATTGCTATTTTCGCCAAAATAATTGAGCAAATAACTTCGTCGGCAGGTGACAATTTCGCAGTAGTCAAGCATTTCCTTTAATTTGCGCTGAGCTTTTTGTCTCTCTGTCTCGTCCTCAATCTGATTGATAAAGAAATCTTGCTTCATCTTATCGCCATACGAATAAAACAGGATGCATCTACTTGGCAACCCATCTCGGCCAGCACGCCCTGTTTCCTGGTAATATCCTTCAATTGTTTTGGGCAAATCAGAGTGAATTACCAAGCGAACATCGGGCTTGTCGATGCCCATGCCAAAAGCAATTGTTGCGACAATAATCGGCACTTCGTCGTTGATAAATTTTTCCTGAGTCCTTTGTCTTAATTCGTTATTTAAGCCCGCGTGATAGGGCAAAGCGGGGAAGCCATCTTCGCTCAATTTTTTGGCCAAATTCACCGTGTCTTTGCGTGAAAAAGAATAAATAATGACCGATTTGTCCTGATAATCTTTCAGCAAATCCAAAATCTTTTCGTATGATTTGTTTTTTGGTTCCACGAGATATGTTAGATTTGGTCGATTGAAGCTAGTAATGAAAGTTTTGGCTTTTTCGAGCCGAAGTTGACTGACGATATCATTTCTCACTTTTTCGGTGGCCGTGGCCGTCAGTGCGATGACTGGGGTGTCAGGGAATTGATTGCGTAGCATTTTGAGATTGCGGTAATCGGGACGGAAATCGTGGCCCCACTCCGAGATACAATGAGCCTCATCAACAGCGATAAGGCTGATAATTAATCGGCTTAGAAATTCACGAAAAGATGCAACGGCCAATCGTTCGGGAGCCAAATATAGCAATTTTATCTCACCATTTTCCACTCGCTCCTGAATAGTTTTTATCTCAGAGGCCTTGAGGCTGCTATTGATAAATTCGGCCGCAATACCATTGGTTTTGAGCGCGTCAACCTGATCCTTCATTAGCGCTATCAAAGGGGAAATAACCAAAGTCAGCCCATTCAGCTTGAGTGCAGGCAATTGATAGCAGATTGATTTACCGCCTCCAGTCGGCATTAGGACAAATGTATCATTGCCATCGAGGACATTCTCAATAATCTCCGCTTGACCGGGCCGGAATTGATCATAGCCAAAATGTTTTTTTAATAAGGAAAGCATATGCCTATTGTCTCAAAAAATATTCCTTAGGACAAATATAATATTTTTTTGGGGAAATTGACTGCAAATTTATAGAAAAATGAAGATGAAAGGTATATACTATTATTAGGTGATTTTGAGCCAAATTTGACTCAAAACAATCGAAAATATTATCTACTGATGAGGGATATGCCATTTTTTGATTTTCTGAATAAGCCATTTTCAAAGAAGGACAAAAAAACGGACAATTTTGACGTGCAATTTTTGGTGAAAGATCAAGAAAAAATTTCGGAATTGCTGGAGGAAAGCAGTACAGTTGATGTCGAGTTGCTGACAAATAATTTCAAAATAGAGCAGATAGATACACCCTTCGCAAACATACACGACAAGCTTCAGCTGAGATACTCCTGGTATGACAAATGGCGCAAAAATCGCTTCACTTCAAATATTCATTGGTTCTTCCTGTCATTTTCAATCGCCGGTCTGGTTTTATTATTCATAAGTGGCTACTTCTGGGCGCCAACTCATCAGGTCGACGCTTCTTCAAGGGCGACTTGGTCTAGTCCGCGAGAATGGGAGCAGTGGACTCTGAATAAATTGGTCGTGACGGATAATGGGCTGACCTTGGCTACAAAAAATGATGAATCAGCGATTTTGTCAAGCCCGATTAATAACACCAACGAAGTGTCGATTGGCGCGGAAAATTCATTGCAGTCAAATTCAAATGCGAGTGAGTCATTGTCGGTATCCTCAAGTGATAATTCATCAGTTCCATCAACCGATGAAACGAGGCCGAATCAACCGTCAATAGCAAGCCAGTATGAGCCCGAAGGTATGGCCACTATCACATTCGACCCACAAAATACGGAAGTGGTCGATTGGTTGAGAAGTTTACCGACCTCTGATTTAAACAATGGCAGTATAGACGTTGAATTTTCAACTGACAATATTCTCTGGCAGAATGATGTGGCGACGATGTCGAATTCAGACAAAATATATTTGCGGATTACGATCAAAAGTTCCAATCTCAATCAAACCCCGATCTTAAAGAAGCTCTCACTCGATTATTCCAGACTGCCTCTTGCCCCTCAAAATCTACGAGTCAAAAAAGACTGGGCCACATTAAATCCTGGTGAAGTATTATCAGCCGATAGCTTCACTGATCCTGATAATGATCAGCATCGCGCCTCTCAGTGGCAGGTTACCAACGCTTCAGGGCTTTATGATTCACCAATTGTTGATTCTGGTATCGATTTTGACAATCTAACCTCTTTGAAGATTGACAAAACTTTACCTGATGGCAATTATTTCTTTCGCGTTCGTTATCAAGACTCCGTTGGGGCGTGGTCACTTTGGGGGCAGGAAGCAGCATTTAGTGTCAGCAAAAAAGAGGTAAAAGTCATTGATATTGATAGTGCGAGCCAAATCCCCAATGAAGTCGTCGCTGATCGTACTGAGCAAACCAAAACTATCAAAAACCCTGATGGCTCTTTCTCTGCCACCAGTTACAACAGCCCGATTCATTACAAAGAGGATTACACGGATGGCAACGCCAATTGGCTCGACATCAACCCCGATCACTCGATTGATTATCCTGACTATACCTTCTATGATGCAATGCCCTCCACGGTCAAAGTCTTCAAAGACAGAATCGGCTATGAGATTGAATCTCGCAAGACTGGCGAGAAATATACTGTTGAGCTGCAAAGTGTTGATGGCAATCCCAAGCTCTCAGCGGAATCAAACAAGGAATTTGGCATAGCAAGTAGCTCTTCGCTTGTCGATAGGATTATGCCCAAAGCTTTGGCGGATGAGTCTCAGGTTGCAATAGACAACGCAAACCTGAAATTTGAATTTGATATCTCTGCCAGTGGCGTTCGTCTCTGGAAGACAATCGAAGGTGCCGATGCCCCCAGAAATTTCACCTGGAAAGTGACCAAGAGCGGCAGCGGGGACACCTTGCAATTTCGCGAAAACCCCGAGGCTTTTGTCGTAGGTGATCAATCCAATCAAGTCACAATCGATACCGAAAAAACAAAGATCAACGATGACTCATTTACCTGGACTGAAACTGCGCCTCAAACCGATATAAAAATTGATACCGATGTTAATTCTACGAGTGGCGCAGGCGCAGGTACAAATGCTACTTATGGTGGTCATTCATGGGCTGATCCTGGCTATATTATTTCCGATGATTCCTCCTACGCCACGAGCAATTTAACGGCTATTAGTCAGAAAACCGATTATCTGAAGGCTCAAAATTTTGGCTATGCCATTCCTACTGGTGCGGTTATAAATGGTATTCAGTTTGATATAAAAAGAACAGCTAACTCAGCTAATTTTCTCGATGATACGATTAAGGTCATCAAGGCTGATGGATCGTTTGGTTCGTCGAATTTAGCTACTAGCGATACTTGGAATGGTGTCACGGAAAAAACTTATGGAAGTACAACTGCTAAATGGGGAGAAACCTGGACTCCAGCGGCTATTAATAATTCCAATTTCGGTCTAGTGGTTGCCGCCTCGAGTTCAAACACTGGCTCTATGACTGGTTCGGTTGATTATATTACCTCAACAGTCACCTATACTAGAAATGGCTGTAATTTTGCCGGCGGCGACGGATCGCCGGGAAATCCATATCAGATTGACAACTTGGAATGTTTGCAGTCAATGAATGATGATCTGTCGTCCTCATATAAACTCGTAGCCAATATTGATGCCCGTGAAACGAAAAATTGGAACGGTGGCGCCGGATTTATACCAATCGGCCAAGCGTATTGGGATGGTAATAAAACAGTCGGATATTTTAATGGTAATTTCGACGGCAACGGCAAAACGATCGACAATTTGACTATTGATAGTTCAGGTGGCCAAGACGGAGTCGGCTTGTTTTCAACTGTTGGTAATTATGATCAAACCTCCTCAATTATCACAAATATTGGTTTAACCAACATTCGGATATCGGTTGGTGATAATACAGAATATATCGGAGGTCTCATTGGTTGTAATTACGGCGCGATAACAAACAGCTATTCTGTCGGTAATATTACGAGCACAACTAGTTCCTATGGCATGGGTGGGCTTGCCGGCCAAAACTACGGCGCAATAACAGATAGTTATTCTACGGGCACCATTACGAGCGGTAGTTATTCTAATGACACCTCTGGCCTTGTCGGTTACAATGGTGGCACCATAACAAACAGTTATTTTACGGGCACCGTTACGAGTGGTAGTAACTCTTACGAAACAGGTGGTCTTATTGGTGGTAATAGTGGCACCATAACAAGTAGTTATTCAGAGAGTAATATTACAAGCGGTAGCAGCTCTCATTACATCGGTGGCTTTGTTGGTTACAATAGTGGCGCTATAGTAGGCAGCTATTCAGCAGGTAGTATTACGGGTGGTAGCGGCTCCCTTGGCATTGGTGGTTTTATTGGTTTTAGTAGTTTTAGTTATGGTTCTAGTAGTACTGTGAACAATAATTATTGGTTAAATGATGGTGTTTTATCAGATGTTGGTGCAACTTATGATTGGAGTTGGAGTACTATTTACACAATTGATGTCGATGGGGTCACCGCGATCAGTGATGCGCAAATGAAACATCAGAGGACCTTTCCCGGC
>JBAXQZ010000008.1:0-17641 GCA_037131475.1 bacterium
TGTATTTAGTATGTTATTCATTTCGTAAATTTGGTATTTTTCGTATTTCGTATTAATTGGATTTGTTTGTTATTTCGGATTTGATATTTGATAATTTAATAATTTATTTGATAATTGATAATTGATAATTGAAATTTATCTGCTAATTATGCCTAAAGAATTACCACAATTTGTTCACTTGCACGTACACAGTCACTATTCCATGCTTGATGGGATGGGTAAATTGCCGAACCTAATCAAAAAGGCCAAGGCAGACGGGCAGACAGCCATCGCGCTCACCGATCATGGTGTCATGTATGGCGCGATTGAATTCTATGAGGAATGCGAGAGACAGGGGATGAAGCCAATTATCGGCGTCGAGGCCTATGTCGCACCTCGAACTCTTCACGACAAAACCCCAAAAGTTGACGCATCACCTTTCCACCTAATACTTCTCGCAAAAAACGAGCAGGGTTACAAAAACTTACTCAAGCTCACCAGTATTGCTCATCTCGAAGGTTATTATTACAAGCCACGTATCGACAAGGAGATTTTGAAAAAGTATTCCGATGGACTGATTGCGACAACTGCTTGCATCCAAGGTGAAGTACCGCGAAAATCACTCGAAAGCATCGAGAACGGACGACTTGCCTTGAAGGAATATTTAGAAATCTTCACCAAAGATAATCTCTATCTTGAAGTGCAAAAACACAATAGTATCCCAGCTTGCGATCAGGCCAATAAGCTAATGTTTCAATTGGCTGAGGAGTTTGACCTCAAGGTTATTGCGACCAACGACCCACATTATGTCGATTCTGATGATGCTATTGCCCAAGATGTCCTCATCTGTCTGCAAACTGGACGAACATTAAACGAAGAAAATCGTATGTCGATGATGTCTGATGATTATTCATTATTGACTCGCGAACAAATGTTTCAAAATTTCCCCGATCATCCAGAGGTTATGACAAACACACTTGAAGTTGCCGACAAATGTCATCTTCATCTCGATCTAGGTGGAATCATTATCCCTGATTTTCCCGTTCCAGATGGGCACACTCTCGACAGCTATTTTCGTGAAAAATGTTACCTTGGTCTCAATTGGCGATATGGCACCAAGAAAATTACCGCTGACGATCTACCAAAGGACAAAGAGCCAACATATGATGAGCTATACCTGACCAAAGAGATATGGGAGCGATATCTTTATGAATATGGTGTCATCGATCATATGGGCTATCAGGGATATCTCCTCATTGTCGCGGACTACGTCCAATGGGCCAAGGATCAGGGTATAGCCGTTGGTCCAGGACGTGGCTCTGGCGCTGGCTCTATCATCACTTATTGCTTCAACATCACCAATCTAGACCCACTACAATTCAACCTTCTCTTTGAGAGATTTCTCAATCCTGATCGTATCTCAATGCCTGATATTGATATGGATTTTGCAGACTCTCGTCGCAGCGAAGTCATCGAGTACGTTTGCGGCAAATACGGTCGCGACCACGTCGCCCAGATAATCACATTTGGGACGATGGCCGCTCGCATGGCAGTGCGCGATGTCGGCCGAGTATTATCTATGACGTATTCCGAGGTCGATGTTATCGCCAAGCTTATTCAACCAGGCATGAAGCTTCAAGAAGCCCTGGAGAATATCGATGAGATAAAAAGTCTCTACAATTCAGATGCCAAAGTCAGACAATGCCTAGATATCGCCAAAAAGCTCGAGGGCGTCGTGCGACACTCATCGATGCATGCCGCTGGAGTAGTTATTTCCAAGGAAAAACTCACGGAATACTGCCCCCTACAAGAGGCGCAAAAGGGCGACATCTCGACACTAACCCAATATCCAGGCACGATGATTGAACATTTGGGGCTACTCAAGATGGACTTCCTAGGATTGTCTAACTTAACAATTATTCAAAACGCGCTTCGGATTATCAAAAAAACGCATGAAGTTGAGATTGATATTGATAATTTGCCAATTGATGACAAAGAGGCTTATGAACTATTGGCTCGTGGCGACACCACTGGCGTCTTCCAGCTTGAATCAGATGGCATGAAACGATACTTAAAAGAGCTAAAACCAACTGTTTTTGAAGACATCATCGCTATGGTCGCACTTTATCGCCCTGGCCCAATGCAATGGATCGATGAGTTCATTGCCCGCAAACATGGTCGCAAACCCGTCGAATACGTGCATGAAAAATCCAAAGAATCACTCAAAAATACCTACGGTATTATCGTATATCAAGAACAGGTCATGCAAATATCCAAAGATATGGCAGGCTTCACAGGTGGACAAGCCGACACGTTACGCAAGGCGATGGGCAAAAAGATCAAAGAGTTGATGGACAAGATGGGCAAAGAGTTTATCGACGGTTGCGTCAAAAATAATGTCAGCCGCGAGATTGCAGAAAATTTGTTTAAGGCAATGCAAGACTTTGCGCAATACGCCTTCAATAAATCCCACGCCGCTTGCTACGCCATGATTGCCTATCAGACAGCTTATCTGAAGGCTCACTACCCATCAGAGTTTATGGCAGCGCTGATGACCTCCAATCAAGATGACCTGGACAAATTAGCAATCGATATCAATGAGTGTGAAAAAATTGGTGTCAAAGTCCTGCCGCCATTAGTCAATGAATCGTTTGAGGATTTTGGTGTGGTCAAAGCCAATGGCAATGTTCGTTTCGGACTCTCAGCAATTAAAAACGTAGGCTATGCTGTCGGACAAGAGATTGTCAAAGAACGCAAAAAGGGACCTTATGTCGATTTCAAGGATTTTTTGGCGCGACTGAGTACAAAAGTAATCAACAAGAAATCGCTTGAAGCATTGGCTATGTCAGGTGCACTTGATGACATGGGAGATCGCAATGTCTTCGTCTATAATATGGAAAAAATCCTGGAATATTCAAACAATATGCAAAAGATGAGGGACAATACACAGACATCACTTTTCGGGAATGACATAAAGATTGAGACTGCAGATTTAATTCTCGAGGACACGACCCCTTGTGACAAGAAACAGCGACTTGTTTGGGAACGAGAGCTCTTGGGTATGTATGTTTCGGACCACCCACTCTCAGATATTGGACATGTAATTGAGACGAATAGAACAATTGAAATCAAAAATATCCGGCCAACAAAAGACAATGAATTTGTTCGTATTTCAGGGATAATTACGACCATACTGCGCAAGATGACACGCAACAATCAGAACATGGCATTTGTTAAAATTGAAGATATGAATGCAAATATTGAGGTGATAATTTTCCCAAAAGTCCTAGAACGAATCCAGGATATATTACTTACAGACAAAATTGTCGCTGTTGACGGCTTCATTAGTTACAAGGATGGCGCAGCCAAAATATTGGCTGAAAATATTGTCGAGATAGGCGAAGGACAAGCGGCACCAAAATTTGAAACACGCGGTCGCAAGAAACAATGGGGCGAGAAGAAAGAATCATTTCCTACGAATACCTCAACATCAACTACAACACAAAATAATGGCGATTATAATCTAAAACCAAAAGGTATTGAAATCCAGATACCTTCGTCATCAGATAGAGAACTGCTGCTCCATCTTAAAGAAATCTTTGCGAAGCACGCCGGCGAAAGTGAAATATATTTAAAAATTTCGGATATTGACGGGGGACTATCGACAAAGAAAATTAAGTCTCAGCTCGACATAAATCCAGTCAGCCAACACATGATCGAGAATCTTGTCGGCAAGGAAAATATTAAATTAAAATATAGTTAAATTTGGCACACTTTGACGCGAAAATATGAGACAAAATGCGTGAGAAAAAAACGAATTTATTAGCTAGATAGCACCAGATCCTGAACTAAATTCAAGATGACGAACAGGGGCAAAGGAGGATTGTCTTTTCCGATAAATTATCGGGGCCATTCTTTGCCAAAGCTACGGACGGCACGGCAAGCCCGATAATGACAAGTTTTTTTGAGGGTTGTCATCCCGTACTGTAAGCTTGAGATACGGGATCCCATAACAAGCGCGAGCGCTACCACATTGCAAAACAATTACAAAGCTTACTAATTGACCATTGAAAATTAATAAATTATTTGAAAATTGAAAATTGATAATTGAAAATTAATAATGAATATTATCTGCCAACAATTAACTGCTAACTACCAACTGCAAACCGCAAACTGCTAACCGCTAACTGCAAACTGCAAACTGCTAATTTACTTCTTCGATAACTCTGAAATTTTTTGCTGCGCCAAATATGGATCTGGAACATTTTTAATTTCAAACATACTTTTATCTCCTGCCGCCGTTTTCAAAGATACTGTACCGCTACCGAATATACTGCCCCACAGACCATTCAATTGTGTTACAAGTTCTTGAATATTACTTAGCTCCACCTCGGAGATTTTTCGCTGGAAAAACCCTCTCTGTTCGCGTGAGATCAACCGTTGATTGGTAACTAATGTCATAGACCTCAATTGACAGAAAATGGCCCTAAAAAGCCATCCAGCAGCAATTACCAAAAAGCTAAGCGCTATCATTGGAACGTATTTCTGATTAAAGCCAAAAACAAAAAGCCCAATTGATATCCATGCAAACAAGAAGGCCTTGAATGAGGATCTAAACAATTGGATTGGATGAGCACGTATAATTAATTCGACATGTTCCCCTGCACGCGAGCCTTCAAATGTATACTCTGGTGTCATTTAATCTGCCCTTCTCTTTCTCTCTACCAAGGTCAAAATCGCAATCAAAAGAAAAATTAATACTACCAGAATCAGCGACGCGACAACCTTCATTAAAGTTCCCGATTGAAGCGCCACCCAGGCAAAAGATATCGCTATGACATAAAGAAACAATACCGACGATCGCTGGCTGAAGCCAGCCTTTAAGAAACGATGATGTAAATGAGTCTTATCTGGCGAAGTTATCGGATTCTGACCACGTACGATTCGTGACAAAGCGACATACAGACCATCAACGATCGGAAAGCCCAATACGAGAAAGACCGTGGCCAATTTCCCGCCAGAAATTAATGGTAATAGACCGAGCATGAACCCCAAAAACATCGCGCCTGAGTCCCCCATAAATATCTTGGCAGGTGGAAAATTCCAGATCAAAAAACCCAATATCGCGCCACTTAAAATAATCGACAGTGAAGCCATTGCAGGCTGATTGACAATAGTCGATATAGATAACAAAAATATTGTAATTGTCGCAATAAAGGACAAACCACCAGCCAGACCATCGACACCATCTACAAAATTAATTACGTTCATCATCCCGACTATCCAGATCAGTGTTAACAAATCTGACCAAAGTGAAAAATGATACACAATGCCGTTGTATTTGAAAAGAGGAATGTAAACCGAATTCAAATCAAGTGGTTGCCCAAATGGATTGGAAAGTGTGTTTATCCCAACACCACTCGCAATAACAATTAAAACTACTGCAACCTGAATCAACAATTTATGCCAGGCTTTGAGCCCGCGAATGTCATCTATCAACATAGTTCCAGTGATGACAAGTCCTGCCAACCAAATACCCAACAGATGTCTATCTATGCCCCAGACTTGAGCCGAAATGAAATGATTGTTGGGAGCTATATATTTAAAATAAATAAATGAAATTATCAGATATGACAGAAAAATAGCGACGCCTCCTATGCGTGGCATCGGCTTCTTGTGCACATCTCGTTTTCTCGGCATAGTGACGATGCCATATTTAATACAGAAAACCTTTACGCCATATGTCAGCGCAAATGATAATATAAATGTCGCAAGAAACTGAATTAGGTATGTATTCATGATGGATATTTCCCTATTGTTTTATAAGCTCACCTTATGTAATTATAGTTCAGAAATAATTGAACTATTCTTTTTCTGTCATTTCGACTCGGTGAAACCGGCGGACCTGCCTGACGGTAGGCAGGGAAATCTAATAATGAATACTGATTACTAAGATCTCTCCACCGACTTCGTCGAGTCGAGATGACAGTTAGCATTTATTCTTCGACTCCTTGGGGCTTGAGGGTGAAGAAGCATAATTCATAATTCGTAATTCATAATTCACATTATTAGTTCTCCAGGCACAAGAACACAGGGTCGAGCAATAAGTATGTAAGGTTAATTATTGCTATTATACACCATAATTTCATTAATTAAAAAGCCCCGACACGTTTCGGGGCTTTTTAATGTGAGAGTTATGCGCAGACTATTTAATCAAATTCTGGAAGAAGGCAGTAATGTTGGTCTCATTATAAATACATTTATTATTCTTCGCATCGAATAGCATCGGAACACCTGAATGTGCAAAAGGAATCTGACATGCATCGTCAACTTTTTTTATCACTGCATTGTCCTCAGGAGTAGTATCTTTGTTATAGACAGAAACAGTCGTATAATTAACCTTCGATGCAACATTATTGGTATTAATCCAAGACGACAATGTCTCACATTGTGGGCATGGCATAGCGGTAGTGAAAAGTATTATGTCGCCATAATTTTTCTCAGTAATAACTTGTTTGATCGTGTCCTTGTTCTTCGCTGGTACCGTATACTTCGCATCTTTGTTGATCGGAAAATCCTTGATTGCCCCTGCAGTCGTCTTTGGTTTGTTCGCATTACTGACAACCGCGAAGACAACATAGGAAAGTAACAACAAGACACCGACTCCAACAGCAATCAATTTGAGCACCTCTTTATCTTTCAATTTCTCTTTGAGATTATACCAATTCATACCCCTCCTAAATATTAATTTGACTTGAATATATTTTAGTTGAACACTATTTTAAATGCAAGTATTGGACGAAATAATTCTTTAATACAGGGTGTCCTGATCACCACGACGATAGTCGTGAATCTCATCCTCAGAAAACCAATGCTTGATCTCCTCAGCCGCTTCTTCTATTGTCTCGGAAGCGTGCGCAATATTTTTGATAGCTCGTTTATTTAAGTTTGCTGCAGCGGGGGAATCAACTGAATAATCTCCTCTGACACTACCTATTTCAGCCTTGCTTGGCAATGTATGTCCAATGATTTTTCTCGCCATGTCCACTGCGTGGATGCCCTCTACGACCATTGGCACGACTGGTGCCGACAACATGTATTCTATTAGCCATTCGCGGACTGCCTTGCCTGCCTCAAGCTTGCTAGTCGTCCCCATAATCTCCATCGGGTCAATGCCATATTCTTCAAAGACAGTAAATCCTTTTTGTCCGAGTCGCTCGAGCCACACTTCATCCTTGGGATAATGGTCATTGATATGATCAAACGATGGCTTGACCATTTTGATCGCGACAATTTTGAGCCCTCTTTTTTCAAATCGGCTTATCACTTCACCGACCAAACCTCTCTGGACTCCATCTGGTTTCATCATCACAAATGTACGTTCGTATGCTGGACCCTTGTTGTCTGACATTCTTTCCGCCTTATATTTTTAATAATTTATCAAATTTTGTTTCTGACTTCTTCCATGGGCCGACCAATGACATTGTCAGGGTCTCATCTCGTAAATATTTATTGGCGACACGAAGCACATCACTACAAGTCACTGCATTGCTTTTGACCAGAGATTCATCCGGCGCCAAGATTGATGAATTGAGTAATGCTTGTCGCGTGAAATATTCAGCCAATTCACCAGTATCTTCAAAACCTATTAACATTGCGCCAGTGATGATATCCTTCGCTTTTTGTAGCTCAAAATCTGTCACCCCGAGACTTTTTATCTTTGAGTATTCAGCCATGATTGCTTCAATTGCTTCTGCTACTTTGTCATGAGCGACACCAGCCTGAGTCTCGATAATACCAGTGTCCAAGTACGACGAAGACGCAGTATGAATTGAGTATGCAAGATTTCTCTTCTCACGGATTTCCTCAAACATTCTAGAGCTCATCGAGCCACCGAGAATCAATGCCAAGATCTTTAGTGCATATTTGTCATCATCCATTGATGAGGCACCCCGAAATCCAATAATGATTTGTGACTGTTCAGTTTTCTTATTGGTAATTATACTTCGTCGTTGTCTTGTCATATCACTGCTATCAACTACTGCCCTTTTACCACTTTCAAATACAAAATATTTTTCCAGCAAAGATAGCGTCTCTTCGATGTTCGTAATATTTCCTACTACGGCTACCACTGCATTTGATGCGACATAATATTTCTTTCGAAAGTCAATCAGATCATCGCGACCAATTGCTCCAATACTTTCACGCGTACCGATAATTTCTCGGCCAAGTGCATTTCGGTCAAAGACTGCCTCGTCAAATTTGTTTGAGACAATGGCGCTCGGCATGTCACGAAGCATATCAAGCTCCTGATAAATAACATGTTTTTCCTTGGCTAATTCGTTGACATCAAATAAGGGATTTAGGACCAAATCTGACAAAAAATCAAAGGATTTTTCAAGGTGTTTTGCAGCAACTTTGGCATAATACCCGGTGTATTCCTTGCTAGTATAAGCATTGTGTTCGCCACCAATTGATTCGATATATTCAGAGATGTCTTTCGCTTGAGGTCGTTTTGTCGTGCCCTTGAAATGCATATGCTCAAGCACATGTGCGATGCCGGCTAAATTGTCTTCTTCATAGCGACTACCAACGCCAAAAAGAACAAAAGTGGACACCACATTTGAGCTCGGGATAGGTACAATGACAGTATTTAGACCATTTTTGAGTGTCGTATTTTGAAATTTGTATTTCATATTATCATTCTCATCTTAGGACAATTATAGTTCAGAAATAATTTAAAATTTTCTTGTTTTGTCATTTCGACTCCTCGATGTGTTGTCGGGGGTGGAGAAATCTAATAACGGAAGTTCTATTGCTAAGATCTCTCCGCCGACTTCGTCGAGTCGAGATGACAGTCGGAATTGATATTATTTGTTGACAATATATTTTCTATTTTAAAATTTGTAAATTATTGGTACCCGCAGAAGGGATCGGACCTTCGGCCTCACGGACCGCAACCGTGCGCTCTATCCACTGAGCTATGCGGGCAATATTAATTTGTTTAAAATAGAAAATATCGTGTCAAAATTGTCATTGGGCTTAACGTCTGAAATATCCACCAAGTGTGTCAATAAATGAACTAAAATTGTCGTGATTTTCAGGTAATACTTCGGTCAGAAAAGCATAAACTTGTTGGGCTTGTTCCTCCTGTAAGGGTGCAGTAATAAATCCAGCGAATATGCCACCGGCAAGTGTGAATTTCAATGTGAGTATGCCACTGACGCGCCCAATTGAAAATTCCTTGATGTCAGAGAAGTGATATGTCCGATCATCAATGCGAATACCCTTCTGATATAGCGACACCTTGGTCATTTTGTTTTTATTTTTTGAAAAAAATAAGACAAATATCGCCGCAACTACCACCAAGAAAACACCGCTGTATATCTTTTGCCAGAAAAGCAATCCTGCAATGACTACAGTGCCTACATAAATTGACAGATGCCATTTGGCACCACGATCAACCTCATCGCTTTCGCGCTCATACCACTCGGCTATCAGATTATCCGTTTTATCTGTATCATCCGGTTTTTGATCCGGTAGATTCGCAATTCTAACTTCAGGCATTCCCCTCCTTCATTTACCGTTCACTTAGATAAATAAATTCGCAATATCTTGCATCAGCAATTAAGCCAATACAACTCGCAACATCATAATATCAAATAATCAAAGTTTTTGCCAGAGTAAAAATAATAAACAGTATTACAGCATAAATATAGTGTCTCATTTCCAATTTAAAATGATTTTATTTTGTTGAACCAATGTCACTGTTTAAAAATGGTGGGCGGAAATTAATCCGCCCACCTTTGTTGTGCTTTATTCAGTACTCCTCCTCGCCGAAAGAAGCTGCCCTTCCAGCTTCCAAACCCTAACTAATCTGATCTAGCAAAGATTGAGCCTTATCGGCCATATCCTCTTCTCCCAATGCATTTGCTGATTCAATATAGCGTTGCAGCAACCAGCGCTTGATATCGTCCGGTTCCATTTTACTAATATTGGTCAACACCCAACCCCTCAGATGGTCGATGTTTTCAATGAGTGGCTTGGTTTTTTGCTGTATCTCTTGCAAACCAAGCTTTCGACCAGTCATTTGGCATAGAGTAATCGCCAGATCAATTCTCTCTTTCCAAAGGTATTGCGAGACAAGCCGGTCGATTTCAGCTCCCCAAGACATTTGAGGAAGAAGATAAACAATCTGGAGTATCTGCTCCGGCCAAGCATGATCTCGGGATCTGTCCAATAGGCGCCAAATCTGATCCTCAGTAAAGCTAGATCGATGCGACAAGATGTATTCTCGACTAAAGTCACTTTGACCTGACGTACAAAAATCGAACAACTTTGCAGCTGCGACAGCACTAGCTTCTTTGCCATCGATTATTCTTGACAAATACTCGGCATTTCTAGGACCGATTGTGTCTACATGTGGATGTTGCCGCAGAATCAGATCTATCAAGTATAGATACAGCTTGTCCGTGTCATCATGCGACATATTTCGGTCTGGGGCATTATACACCAGTGGTATGTCGAAGCAGCACCTGCGGCTTTCTTCTGCTTCTGCACAATTGATAACATATTGCCCGCAAACGGTTTTCAACTCTTCTAAGGTAAGGAATCTGCCAGATTGAAAAGCCGTTCTCCTCGCCTGATTTATCAACCCTAGATCGAGCTGTCTGGCGAGGATTAAACCTAGCTCATCCCGCGAGAGAGTCCTGCCAAGAGCGGCAGATGTCTCCAGACAACGCTCGAAGCTACCAATTTTGAGATTGTGCTGATGGAGCTCGTTTAGGTAGCGTTTGATATTTTCTTGAGGCAGAAGGGTCAGGATCTCGATTGGCACTTCAGTGTCTGGCTCGCCGATTGCCTTGTAAAACAAATACAGGAGCAATCGATCTTTCTCTTCTCCGGAATATGCCGCCACAACTCGAGCCATCGAAAGCGAAAACTTCCCTTGGTCGATAAATCGGTCGGAAACAAGTATTGCCGCCGCAATTCTCTCTATACAATTCGGCATTTGCGAGGTTAATGCTTCAGCTGCTTCTGCCAGTTGCCAGTGGTCGGGGTTGCTAAAATACAGCCCAAGATTCCAGCTGTGGGAATCAGAAAAGCTCGATCTTTTGATTAACCAGTCGATCACAGAGAAAAATGCTATATTTTTCTCTGTCTGATCCTCGATGTTGCGAGCCAAAGCGAAAGCCCGTAAATACCGAAGGTTTTCCAACGCCTTGTCGATTTTTTGTTGGATAGTGGACATAATTTGATCCTCCTTTTGTGAACATCCCTCCGCATTATTGCGGACAGATAATAAATAGGCGACTCTATTTTTCTTCCGTATATGTTTCGTCCGCCGCCATTGAATACATCAGGAATTCAGAACTCCAATGATCATCCTTTGGAATTCGGTGTGGCCTTTTTTGTGGAAAGAGAGTAAATCAAAATACCAAAATCCAACGCTGTTACAGGTATGATACAAGGTCCAGAAAGCCGACATCCCGTGATCGGGATTGATTAGACTTAAGACCGCCAGCTCAGCGTAATAGACACGGTAAGACATTTCTTCATACTCTTGATGCCACATTTTTTGCCACCAATTTCTTTCCGCAATTTTACACATGGGAACGACTTCCAGGATTGGCTTAAGGCGAGAGTATAAAACAACCACCTGATCGTGATTTACTTCTCCATTTGCAAATTTCTTTGCAATTTGAAGAGCCTCTTTGGCCTCGGCTCGAATGAGCAACTCAGCAACCGTAGTCTTTTTCTCTCGCTCGCTATACCCCTTGGCCCCCTCAACACACCATAAACCGAATTGACGGAGCTCATTGGATATATCCACTGAAGAAATGACCACCCCTGCTTTACAGGATATTTGATCGTTGACTAACGGATCATACGCCCTATCTGTTTGAACAACAGACAGAACATGTCCACCTTTTTCCATCGCCTGGTAGACACTCTCAATGTCTGGCTCAAGCCAAATATTTTCTACCACTTCACCCTTACGGTAAAGTTTGTCTGAAAACAGAAAACCTTCCATAATAACCCCTTTTTTGTGAACGTCCTACCGCAGTATTGCGGTCAAAGCGCACCTTATCATTAATCTTGTGTATTGTCAATAGGTTGTGACTATATAGTTTATTTAATATAGGTATTGACAAAGGCTATATAAATAAGTCATACTGTCAACAAGATATGACTACAACAAATAACAACCTGATTGCCACCCTAAAATTGGTCGGACTCAATGAGAGCGAGGCCAAAGTTTTTTTGACCTGCCTTGAGCTCGGTCCTGCATCAGCTTGGAATATTTATTTGAAATCTGGGATCAAACGACCGACTTGTTACGCTATTCTGGAAAATCTAGTTGCCGATGGCATAGCCTCAAAGACTTCTGATGGGCAGCGAACAATTTTCTCAGTAGTGAGACCAGAAGAATTACTATCGAAGATCGACAACAAGAGAAGCCAATTTAAGGAATCTTTGCCATTATTTGATGCGGTCCAAAGCAATTCTATGGAAAAGCCCAAAATACGACTCTACGAGGGCATGGAGGGGCTAAGACAGGCATATTTACTGGGGCTAAATCAAGCAGATGGAGGCGATATTCTTGTTTTTGGCTCAGCCAATATCTGGCAACGGCACAATGAGGCAAATAATGCGTATATTCAGGAGAGAATTCGAAAAAATATTGAATTAAAGGTTATATTTGCCGACACTGAGGAAAATCATTTAATGTTAAAAAACGATAGTAATGAGCTTCGCCAAACCAGATTTTTGTCAGTAGAGACCTATAACCCAAAAGTTGAGACAGAAATTTTCGGGAATACCGTGATATATATTGCTCACTCAGAAAAAGAGCCCTTCGCTACTGTCATAGAAAATCAAGCAATCGCGAATGACGAAAGGCAGCGATTTGATACTCTCTGGGCAATCGCAAAATCAAAGGACTAGATTTCATACAATCTCATTTTGGAAACAAATCGATGCAAAGACGAGATCGATTGAGTAAGGACAAAAAACCACAAAAAAGGGATTTCTTGCGTCTCATCCAATCAGTGTTAATTATTTGCCGGTTTTGAAACTTTCCATAATTCGGAAAACCAGTGTTTCATTGTTCCGGCATACTCTCTTGATGTAATTACTGTGGCGAAATTTTCATTGGCCGAACTAATGATAGCCACACTATTGTGATAGATATAAATCTGGGCTGGCGCTTTGAAGGATTCTGGAGCAAACCTTGCCTTCCGAAGACTATCGTTCGGATCAAAAAATAAATTCTCCTCATTCTTTACCCTAATAGACCTTGTCCAAATTCCTTTCTGAACTTTCCGCTTCACCCAATCTCTGAAGAAATTATGTCCTAAGATACCTTCAATTTTATTTGTTTCACCAACAAAAATTAACTCATCAATTGGAGAGTCTAGAATCTCTTCATATATTTCCCTTATTTCATCACCGACAAAGAACCTGACTTTGGGCATAAATGTGGCACTGCCGAAAAGCTGGTTTAACTCACTCATATCTTTTTGGATGCTTTCAGCTTGCTCTCTTAGCTTATTGGCCTTATGGTTAAAAACCGAGACAATTTTCCTTGGCGGATATGGCACATATACTCGCCTTTTTGGTGTCTCCAGTATCTCGATTAGACCAAAGCTTTTTAATTGTTCGAGTGCATGGAATGCTGTGGTACGGGGGAGCCCAACCTTCTTTTTTATAGGCATTATTGGATTTTCTCCTAATTCCAAAATCGCTAAGTAAACCTTAATCTCCTTGTCGCTTAGCCCCAGTTCATATAGATAGTTATTTATTTCCATTGTATACTGTCCACCTTTTTGGATAATAATAGTTATATGAATTACTTATACCACATTCGTTTTGTGCTTGCAAATGCAAAAAACTATCTATATTTATTGACATTGTTAGAGTTTGGATCAATAATCATCTGTCTGCCATAAAACTATATTTAGTGACAGACAAAAGGAGGGCATCATGCCCAGAAAGAGAACTATCGAGCAGATACAGGCAAACGAGTATCGGGTGAGGGTAATTAAAGAAATAGTACTCTTGCCCGGTTTTCGCCAAAATGTGCTTGCACAATGGGCAGGCATCACTGCAGCCACTCTCTCCAAGATGCTCTGCGGGACTATCACCCTAAGAGAGAAGGTCTGGGAGGATATCTGTCTTGGCCTGCGCCAGAACGGGTACGCTAAAATTCTAGAGGAGACAGAGGACAAGATTAAGCGATCTACTAACTCCTATTATCCTAGAGCACAACAAATATCTGTGCGGCTAATCGCTTCTAGCTCGGGTGCCCAAGTCGATTGTAGCTTCGACAGTAATTTGTGCCTAGCACAAATTATGAAGCTGCTTCAAATAAGTCTCGAGCCAGTTTTTGAAGCAAAAACAGCCGACACTACCGAAAGCTTCTCGGAACAAGTCATGAGCTAGTTTTTGAAAAAAAGCAGCCAATACCACCGAACCCGCCCTGACAAAGAGTTAGGGCGGGTTAATCGTTTCCCCCCCCTTTTTCTAAGCATCGAAAAATGACAACTCAGGGTCTCGCTAAAAGAGACATGTTTAGCAATAAAAAAAAGCTCTGATGAAGTATCAGTGCCTTTTCAAAGTAAGTCAAACGGCGAAACGCTAAGCTGTGGAGCGCTGAGCGCTGCTTTTACAACGTTAAGCGTGGCGGAAGGTGAGGGATTCGAACCCTCGTGGCGGCTTTTAAACCGCCGGCGGTTTAGCAAACCGCTCCCGTAAGCCACTTGGGTAACCTTCCGTAATATTAAGTAAATATACAGCAAAAATAAACAAATTTCAAGGAAGAAAAATCATGGAAGCCGAATATAAATTAATACGAAATACGAGATGAATACAACTTACTCTTTTATTGTTCGACCCTGTGTTCTTGCAGATGGAGAACTAACTATTCGAGAGAAACTTCTAGACCCTCAAACCACAAGGAGTCGAAGAATAATATTAATAAATTAAAAATATCAAATCAGAAATAACAAACAAATCCAAAGTTTTTAATTTTTAAATTTTAAATATTAAATTATCATGTTGTCATTCTGAAGTAGTAAGCTAGAGTGAAGAATCTAGTGAAACGTTCTATTCCCAGCGAGCCCTAGCTACCGGCTCTAGATCCTTCGATACCTCAGGATGACGTCACATTATTCATTATTCACACTAAGCCGCCAACTACAAACTACTAACTGCCAACTATCATTACCCCCTTGCATTATTGTATTGAAAATAGTTATTATTGAAGTATGAAAAACAATACATCAAAAACTCAAATTATAGGGGTATCTATCGGTGTGATTATTCTAATAGGAATTGTTGCACTATTTATCTTTTTCAGGAAGCCGAGTACTCCTGAGTTTAAGCAAGCGATCTTTTTTTACAGTGACACCTGCCCACATTGCAAAAACGTCGAGAAATTTATCGATGAAAACAATATTAAAGCAAAGATCGATTTTGTCTCCAAAGAGGTCTCGACCAACGATAAAAATGCCAACGACCTCATCAGCAAGGGCCAAGAGTGCAAGATAGCCGAAGAAAATATTGGCGCAGTCCCCCTCTACTGGGACAATGGTGTCTGCACCGTTGGCGACACCCCAATAATTGATTACTTAAAAAGCAAAACTCAATGAAAAAATCTTGGACTATTTCACTTCTCGCAGGTAGTACAATACTTCTTTCAACGGCCAAAGCATATGCTGTTTGCCCCGTCTGCACTATTGCAGTTGGCGCAGGCTTAGTATTGGCCGAAGAATACGGCATCGACAATACTGTTTCTGGCGTTTGGATTGGCGGCTTGATGCTTTCAATGATATATTGGACGATAGATTATTTAAAAAAGAAAAATTGGAATTTCAAATTCTCATGGCCAGCCACAACCATTGTTTATTATCTTTTACTTCTGCCACCACTGTATTGGAAACATATCATCGGCAGTCCACTCAAAACTATTTGGGGGGTTGACAAGGTAATTGTTGGCATAATATTTGGATCATTCTTTTTCTACTTTGGTGTGATTTTGTATGATTTTATCAAAAAAAGTAATGGCGGACACGCCTGGTTTCCCTTCCAAAAAGTTGTCATGCCAGTTTTGTCACTTTGTATCATCTCACTTATCTTTTATTTAATAACGAAATAATAATATGAAAATTGAAAATGTAAATGACTTCGTCAAAAAGGTCAATGATAACAAAAAGGACAACAAGCTGGATTTGTCGGCCGACGAAGATCTATCAATCGCCATCATGAATCTTATCTCCATCGAAGAACATTTCTTCTTTACCGCCAAAAAAACTGGCGATAATAAATATTTTGATTTGCTCAAAGAGGTCCGTGAAATGCGCAAGGAATTACTGGGCAAGATTATCAAAGAATACGATGGCGAAGTCTGGTGCATCTCCAAGCATTTATTGGCTGGCTCGATGAGACTTATGGAAGTTGGGACAAAGAAACTCAAAAACGATAAAGCTGAAGCATATGATCTTTTTGACAAAGCCTACAACCTCTACTCTTTGTTTTGGGGCCTTAATCTCAACGCTATTACGACTGACACAATCAAAAAAATCGACGACGATAAGCTCGACAAAGGACCTGAAAAAAATGGCGTATTTGCCAAATTAAATCAGCTTGTCAAGAAAGCAATTGACTGCTGTATCGAATAGCGAGTAAGACAATAAATAGACGTGCGAAAGACAAATATAATTCGTCAAATATTTGTCTTTTTTTTGTCGTTTGATATACTGTTAATTATTGAATATTAATTTATAGGTTTTCTATGCCAAACGAATTTATTTTGGTCAAGGATGCAGCTGAATATCTAAATGTCAGCACCCGAACGATACAACGTTATATCAAATCAAAAAAGGTCAAATTTAAAACAATCAACGGCAAAGTTCTCATCAACAAAGATTCTCTAACTGGCTTCAAAGAGGTCACAGACGCTGTCAGTGGTAATGATAATAAAGATAAGCCATCAAATGGCCACAACAAAAACAACGGTAGCTTTGGTTTCGATTGGCAATTCATCAAAGACAGTCTAGACATACTACGTGACCAATTACGCTCAAAAGATGAGCAGATCAAAGAGCTAAGCAATAGCGTCAAGGAGCTACAAACCACTCAGAAATTATTGATCGAACGTGGTATGAATCTGAGACAGCTTCCTGAACAAACCACATCTGAGACATCAAATGATATCGTTGAGAACAAAATTAGCATCGATCAAGTGGACCTTCAGCCAAAAGTGATAAATGTCCAAATCAAAACTCCAGAGACTGTTGCCTCAGTAAAAAACGACGTGAGTTCCCCCATCACAATCAACCCCGTTAAGAAAAAAGCAAATTACCTTCTAATCTCAATTGTTAGCGCCATCGTGATACTGGTTCTTATCGCAATCTATTTGCTATACAAGCTATCAGTCAAAACCCCCTACTAAAACGCATCAGAGAGCCATCTAGTGCCTCTAGTCATATCATTTCAAAACGATAGTCCCCCATTATTTAAAAAACGCTGAATTGCTTCAGCGTTTTTTAAATAAGATCATAACTTACCTGAGTTTCTCATTTAGTGTCCTGCTTTTAATTTACACAACAAGCTTTTAGTCTCTGTTGATATTTCAGCCTCTGCAATAAATTCATGCCCG
>JBAXQZ010000009.1:0-16916 GCA_037131475.1 bacterium
ATAAAATATAGAGTAGGTTGTTGGTCTGTAGGCATCTCGATTCGTTTTAGCAGAAAATCCTTCAATACTTTCCATAATAATAGCATTATGGGCTGTTAGCTCAATTGGTAGAGCAGTGCCCTCTTAAGGCATTGGTTCTGGGTTCGAGTCCCAGGCGACCCACCAACCTTCGCTCGTTTCTTTCAGAACCGAGACTACGGTTGGCACGGCCACAACAAAATAAATGAATATCTTTTCTGGGACAAGAAGGTTGTCCTCCGTAGTCGCAGTAGCGCGAAGGAGGGCTGATAAGATTTATTTTCCAAATTAAGCATTGATAATTGTCGCAAAGCGACTATGGCCTCATCGTCTATCGGTTAGGACACCAGATTTTCAATCTGGTAAGAAGGGTTCAACTCCCTTTGAGGCTACCACCCCAACATCGCTCTGAAAGAGCTATGCGGGGTGCCCCGCGAAGTGTAATCTTGCGAAGTGGGGCTTAAAATTGAATATAGAAAAGGAAAAATACTGGATTATCGCCAGTCTTTTTTATATAATTGAGCTATGAACCACAATTATAATATATTACCAATAAGAGAAGCTGATTTAAGATTAGCCTCCAGGATGATTCGGTTTACAATACAGAAATCCTGGAATGATTTGTACCCAAAAGAGCTACTAGAAGAATTTTGCAAAAAATACACAGTTCCCAATTTAAGAAAAAAGTCCAAGAAATCGACGCTATTTGTCGCCATAAGCGAAAAGGATATACTCGGCATCATTGGGTTAAAAGGCAATGAGCTGCGAACATTCTTTGTCTCTCCAGACTATCAGGGACTCGGTATCGGAAGAAAACTTTTTGAAAAATTTGAGGAAGAGGCAAAACAAAGAGGTTTGAATGAAATCAAGCTAGAAGGAAGTCCAAAGGGCGAACCTATTTATGAGCATTTTGGATTCAAAAAAATTGGAACTATTCACAAAGAAAGAGTAGGAATCAAATACTCAGATGCAATAATGAAAAAAATAATTCATTATTAGCAATAAATATTTTAAAAATAGTTAAATTATCAATCAGTAATAAAACTTCAGATAAAGCACCTAATTCTGTTTATTTATCCCTTTAAGTGAATTGAGAATAGTTTCTTTGCGCCATTTAGATTTTTATCTTCATTTTCAAATACACTGATTTCATTTACCTTCAAAATGCCGAGGTCAGTCTGAAAATTTGATTTCAAATAATCCAACAACTCTTGGTTTGGTTTTTGTGTAAAACGAGCCACTGTTACCCAGGAGACTGGCTCCAAATCTTTGAAGGCGGACGAGAAATCAAATTCCGTTCCAAGTAATCGTCTGAGCTTAAATAAATTTTCATTGGTTGGGATGGCGACAATACCTATTCCCTTTGGCATAAAGACTAGGTGTTTCAATTTGAAATCAAAACTATTGTCAGCAAAAAAACTTTTCAAGGATTGTTTTATCTTTGGAATATCCCAGTCGCTCGGTAAGTATGTCCGTGTTAAATGAAATAGGCTTCTAGTTCCTGTTATTAGAGTTGGCTCGATTTGACTTATTTCTTCAACAAATTTTGCCATAGCCAATGAAATATTATCAGGCATCAAAACAACGATCGTGTAATGACGTTCCGTTTTGGTGTCAGAACACAATTCACACTCATCTGGACTCAAACTAAAAGAGACATCTTTAATAAATGTTTCGGCTTTTTCCAATAATTTTTGAAAGTTTGAGTCAGAATTCATTGATGATAATGTATCCCTTTAAAGGATATTTTTCTATACTCATAATTAGTTCTATTACCCACTGGCAATACAACTTCAACCATAATTTTTAACAGAGGTTGCAATATTTCACTAATCAACAAAATAATTAGTATCTGGATTTCTGTCGATTAAGTCGTGGGCCTTTTTCATTTCTTCTGGAGTGTTGACATAAATGATTTTGAATTCACCAGAGGTGGTTTTGTCTAGATAATTATGAGCTGTAGATAAAATATGGACTAGCCCCCAATAAAGCCATTTGCCATTTATATTTTCAACTAGAAATACCCTGACGGGAGGCTGATGGTAAAGTCTAATGCTTGGCTTGTTTGAAAATTTGAAAACCTTATCTTTTAAATCATCAAGAACATAGGGAGTCCGCAAGTGCCTATCTATTTTTAGTTCAATTGGAAAGCCCTGTTCTTTGCTAATTTGTAATGTGTCATTTATTTCAATATAACTGCCCATATTACCTCTTTTGCTTTATTTTATAGTTTAAATATATCATATCAGTTTATAAAGTTCTATTGGCACTCGGTACTGATGCTCAGAATGATTTGACGTTAATTTACTCTGAGCAAAAAGTTGAATAATTTTCTTGAAAAGGTATACTTAATTTATGAAAAATGATTTTGACCCTTTTAATGATGAACGAGATTTTAATGCCGAACAAAACCGTTTTTTGAAAACGTTGGAATTAGGAGATGGCTATGAAGCTGATTTTGTGAACTTTGAGACTGGCAGCCCTGAAGAATTGGCGAAGATAATCAAAGAAAAGCTTCCAAATCAGAAAATTACCATCATCAGGATCTCGCCGGACAATTACCACTTGTCAGACCTCCTAGAAAACAATCCGGAAGCTATAGAATCTGATATTGCAATTATCAGCGGACTCGATGAGCTAGAGAGTAGCGATCATGCTAATGACACCAATATCTTTGCGAGATTTTTTAATGGATTGAATCATACAAGGGATATCTATGCGGATAAATATTCATTTAAGATGATTATCTTGGCAACAAATAGTCAGCAAGTAAAAGCTCAGAAAAGTGCACCCGACTTTTTTAGTTGCACAAAGAGGTTTGAATTTTAATCATATTCAGACAAGCTCTTTTGTCTGGGATTAATCGAACAACTTTCTATTAATAATTTAATGATTTAGAAAAAAATAAATTTAGATACTAATAATTAAGCAAGAAAGCGCCACTGCTTAGCATAAGGAAAGCGACGTATTGCAAGATAAGGAACTAAAATGAAAATCGAGTTAACAAAAGAGCAATATAAAAATTTAATTATAACTAATGCAATTGGTAATGCCGTTTTTGGGATACTTGGTGATTCATTGGAGGATACAGATTATAAAACAAGATCAAATACAATGGATAAGCTCGAAGACTACTTGCTCAGTTTTGCCAAAGAATTTGACTTAAATGATTTAACAGAAGAATTTAATAATAAAACCGTATTAAATGAAGAATATTACGAAGAAAAAATTCAACCTATATTGACCGATTTTGAAGAAGTCTCTTTGTTTGATGATTTATCAAACGAACTTGCCAAAAGAGATTTTAGGAGAGATCACTCAAGGGCAGAGATTCGAGAGATGACCAAAGAAAATGGCGGATATTTCGGGGTCGAGATGTATGATTATGAAAAAAAATACTGGGATGAATTTGAAAAGTATGGTTATGACCGACTGGAAATTGTGAAGGAATCTGCGATAAAGTGATTTTGCCTAGTCTTGAAATTATTCATTGATCTATTAAGCCGATACATAAGGTTCTCAAATCAAAGTGCGGCGAGACAACCATGAAAAAACATTTCTTAGGTTGTTTTTTCATGGTTGAATAAAAAAAAAGAAACCCCTCGCACGGGTTTCTTTGCGAGGGGTTCGATATTATACTTCCACTACCATTGTGGAGGGGGTAAGTCGGGTATGTAGGATTGTTGGCGAGTAGGCTCTTTGTAGGTGCTCGATGAGGCAGATTGTGTTTTTCGGTCCGCCTCAGTTACAGTATGCTTACTGGGACGTGGGGCGGATTGGCGAGTACTCCGTTCGCGGGTCCGAGCTTCTTCTCTCTTGGATCGTTGTTGATTCTTCCTCGAACTTCCCATTGAGAAATACCTCCTTAACAGATAATGTTTATATATTATACACCAAATAGCGCAATAAATCAATAGTAACGTAAAAATTTAATCCCCTTCGTCAACTGGCGAAGGGGATTATGTCGATGTGGGATGTTAATCCCATGGGCGCATTCCCTTGGGATTAGGTCCGCGGATTATCCGATACTCGATAGGCCGACCACAATAGCCTGCGAGATTTGGTAGCCAGGCACGCATTTTTTCGTCTGCCTGTAGCAACTGATCATTTGTTGCTTGATGCGGGAAAGTAATGATGAGCAAATCGGGCTCAAACTGTTCTGGAATACTTCCATACTTGACCAGCGGTTTGTCACCGACCATAACCTGGAGATTTTCGATTGCGCCAGTTCCCACATACGGAACCTCGGCTATCCGATTCAATTCGTCTCCGTAATGCAGCAGACAATGCAGAGCATTGTGCTGATTAGCCGGTACGGTGTCAAAAGCACCTTCGGGCAGCATGAGCATCAAACCAACCGAATGTTTGTAGCAGTAGTCAAGACCATTGATATTGATCTTGATTTCGGAAAGGCCAGAATACGATCTTAATGTTGGTAGCCATTCTTCGAATTTTGCCTTGGCCTGATCAAACTGTCCTTTCGTCCAGTCCACTGGAACAATGAGTGATATCAATCCTGACATCTGACTAGGAATTTCTCCGGGGATTGCAATATCCGGCGCAGGCTCTTGATTGTATCGATATCTCGTAGATTTTTCTCCAATCTGAAGGGTAAAATCGCAGAGATACGAGCTGTTATGGTCGATATATTTAATCAACCAAATGCAGGTTTGATTCAGAAATCCGACCAAACCACTGTAGTCACGCCCGTTTTGGGGCATCTTCATAAATAATCGCAAAGACCTCACCTCCTAATTGTTGATACTCATAACTTACAACAATTTAGCTCATAATGCAAGCCAAGTCGACATTTCAACGGGTTGAAGTCGAATAAGTGCATTACTTTGAAGGGAGCAGATCAATAAATAGTGGATTGTGAATAGTCGGCAGTTTGCAGTTGGTAGCTGATTTATCATCTTTTTTGAGTAGTGTCATCCCGGACTAAAAGCGGTGTATTCGATTCCACTCACCATGCTGTCATCGACTCTGAGGTGAGCGGCCCTCATCGCTCAGACTCGAAGAGAGCGCAGTCGAACGTAAGACCCGGAATCCCGTCACAAGCGTGAGCGCAACGAAAAAGCTCGCCCCTCTGTCATTTCGACTCGTTGAAACCAGCGGACCTGCCTGACGGTATGCAGTGAAGTGAAGATTATTAATTCAATAGTTCTCCACAAGGTCGAACAATAAAGTGTATGATGTATTATTTTCGTAAATTTAGTATTTTTCGTATTTCGTATTAATTATGATTTAGTATTTAAAAATTTTGAATTTGTTTTGTTATATTTTAGTTCACAAATCCATCTTCAAAGTAAGATCAAAATTATCAAAGCCCTGATTGTGATAAAATTAATTCCTTTTTGATCAAATTGAATCAGAGAGAACTTTCCTTGCATAATTGCGGAGGACGTCAGTCGAATGCATCCAGAGAGCATCCAGCCAATTTGGTATAGTCGACACATCGTTAATTCCCCAATAAAAACCGATATTTGAAACGATGTATTCGCGAGTCAAACTGCCACAATTTTGATATAGGTCAAATCTTGCCCCTGGAGAACGATCAATCTCATCCTTCATAGCAGCTACGGCGGAGACTATTTCATCATTTGTTTCTGGAGCCATAATTGATTTGATGCTCGAAATAATATTGGGCAGATGATCTACCTGCTCCTTGCCGATTTGGGAAAAAAGTCGTGCAACCACATAAGAATATATCCTTGAGGTCTTGGAGGCTTCAAGTATAAACTCAACTTGATTTATTTTTAAACGAGATAGGGAGATAAAATACTCCAGCTTTGTCGCATCTTCCTCTGACAAATGGCCTCGATCGATAATTTCATTGGCCATATCAATCTCTTCGCCTGTCGAAGTCTTTCTCTTCTCAAATTCCACTAGTGCGACTCGGAGGTACTTCTCTATTAAATCTTGACCATTATAAATATTTTCATAGCTTGGCAAAGTTCTAATAAAAAAATCAAAAGCAAGACAATCTCGTGACAAAGCTAGGGCAGTCCTCTCTACTTCAGGCATATCAAGTTTTTCATAGTCCATCGGGCTACCATCGGCCAACCTTGGCTGATCTAAGAAAATGTCTCCGGAAACTACTCGGCCGGCAATCTCTTTCCTTAAGCTAGAATCACCCGGATTGGCGGATTCTGCATACTTGATCTTTCTAGTGAGACGCGGAATTGTATTTGCGACCTTTCCGGGCTCAAGCAGAAAATCGTGCTGTCCTGATGGATTATATACAGTTGTGGCGACAAGCACTATGGACCTTGGATGTTCTGGCGATAATATTGTAGCATCAATGCAAGCTGGTGATTCAAGATCGCGATACGGATCGGCATCTTTAATAAGATCACCGGACTTCATCATGTCCTCATCCGCCCTAGCGCCAAAATTAAATGTAGCATCCATAAACGCATTAATATTTTCAAGCGAAATACCCTGGCCAATCAAAGTCTTTCTAATGTAATCAAAAGTTGATTGTACTCGTCTAGCGTTGTGCCTCCCAATCGAAATCCGGACATCTTGCCAACCATATAGCTCATGCTTAAAGTATTTATCTGCACAATATAGTGCGAATTCTACAAATTGTTTTTGGCCACCAACTGGAATCGCTGTTGACGTAAAGACGCGTGAGGCAAGCCCGTATTTATCTAGAAGTTTCACAACGTCAAGATATGTATGCTCGCCATCTTGATAATCAAAAGGATCTGAATCCCAATACAAATCCAATTCAACACCACGTTTTATTTTTGAACCATATTTTTCAAAGAAAGCCTCAAGCGAAGAAAATGAGTATTTCGCTTCAATCCCCTTCTTCGTGCCCATAAAACAGAAAGGGCAACGACCGTTACAGCCATCTGTTAGTTGTATTTGCTGCAAATTACTTACTATCAAGTCTTGCTCTTCGGGCGAAAACTGGCTCATTTGTTCCATAATATCGATGGTTCGCGCATTCTCGGCTGAAGCTTCTGGCGATAACTCCCAAGCTTCTTCCAAAAGTCTTAGAGCATCTGCCCTTTCGAGCGGATCGAGGCTTCCGGCTTTTGTAGAGAGAATTGCAAGCGCTGGAGTCTGGGGCTCAAGCCCCCATTTTTCTTGGATGAACTCACCGATGGCTTCTGGGTGGCTATTAATTTCCATCTTCTTCTTTTTCAATTACTTTTTGTTCTAGCTCAAAAACTTTCTTCATCGCGTCTGAGATGTTTTTTAATAGCTCTTGCTCTTTTGACGATAAGTTTTTTATTTGATTGTCTACTATTTGGTTCATTCATTTATTATATATGTTTCACCCACCTCGTCAACTGCGCCACGCACTTTCAGAATCAAAAATGATTCTACAGTATCGAATAATTGGTCTAAATATCAATAGGCAGATTTGTAACGATCGTTGCAAATCTGCCTATTGATAAGGTATAATTTGCTTATGGTTCACAATCCAAAAGCGAGCAAAATTATATTATCTTGGTGCTTGGAAACGGCCTTGGAATAAATATTCGAAGCTGTTAATGGCATCAACAAATCACTATCTAAAAAAAGTTTGTCTGTCTACTTACATGAAAATGTTTCTAGTCCAGATATTACCAACCGCAAACTTAATCAAACAATTTATGATCTGAAGCGGAGAAACTATATAGATTTTGGGCCTAGTGACTCGGTGATACTAACCAACAAGGCCAAAATTAAGATCATCGACAAAATAATAAAAACGAAAAAACAAGATGGTCATTATCGCCTAATCTCTTTTGATATCCCAGAAGACAAACGAAACAATAGAAACAATTTTCGTCGTGCAATCAAAAGAATGGGGTTTAAGCAGGTTCAGAAAAGTTTATGGGTAAGCAAGGAAAATGTCGGGGAATTGGTCGAAATAGCAGCCAATGAGTATAAAGTTAGCCAATATATAGCGTATTTTATTGTTGATAAATCAAATATTGATTCCCATCTAAATAAACTATTCGAAAGCATGCATCCCTAGCCCAATATATACAATTGGCCCTACTAACAATAATAGGCAAATATGCAACGATCGTTGCATATTTGCCTATTTAATACAACCGATAGGCTAGTAAATTAGCTTTGGATAAGGTTTGTAATTTCGGATTTGATATTTGAGTTTTATGTCTTAGATTTATATCTTAGATTTATCTCACAGAACATTAAGTGGGAGATCACTGTTTGTTGGTAGACAGGTCTCGCTCCGAGGAACATTGGGGGGCCGAGATGACTAAAATATTGGGTCAGATTCGAATGATCTGATTTATTATAATTTTATCCAATATCTTTGCGTTAATTTCCCGTCTGCTAGATCCAATGATTCATCCTCTAGCACGCCACCGTTTTTTTCGATTGTTCTCCGTGAACCAATATTATCCTTGTTGCAAGTTACTAATACTTTATCTAGCTTGAGACCTCGACAATAATCTAGAGCCATCGCTAACATTTTGTTGGCGTAGCCTTTTCGCCTTTCACTTGGTGTCACGCCGTAGCCAATATTTCCGCCGTGAAGCAACAATCGTTCGTTTAATTCATGTCTTATTTGTGTTGCGCCGAGTATCTTGTTGTCACCTTCTCGAAACAGAAACAAAAGTGTCGCAGGTACTCGATAATTCATTGGTCCGATGCCTTTTGATTCGTTATCTGTTCTGGTGAGCCAATTTTGAAAATTTTCGTCGGTTTCCTTTATTTCAGCAGCTGATGGTACAATTCGACCATCCACATCCATCATTTCAGAGAAAAATTCGGTGTGAATGATTTCGTCGTTTTCACTTAAGGTTCTCAATTCTAATTTTTCCATAATTTCTCCATATGATTAATAACTATCAAGTATTATTCTTATATTTTGATGATTCTTATTTATTTTAATTTTCTCTCAGATTTGCCTCTGGGTCAATGCCTGAAAAGGTAAATATTTCAATATTTGATTTGGGATGTATTTATAACAAAAATCAAACCGACCACCCCAAATATATGAGGTGGTCGTGGTGAAATGCAAAATCATTTTGCGTCATTTGACATCGGAGGCAATATCGGTGCGGTGGTGTTCGCCTGGCCAGGAGATCTGTTCGACCATTTGATAGGCTCTTTGTGCTGCACGTTTATGGTCTTTACCTATCGCGCTAACTGATAACACCCTGCCGCCGTTGGTAAGTATCTCATCACCGTCATCGCTAAATTTTGCGCCGGCATAAAAGACCTTGCCATCGATCGGCTTTGCGTCCGCGTTGATTCGCGTTATTGCTTCAATAAGAGGTAGTCCTTCGATATCGTCACCAATTTTTGGTGTTCCCGGATAGCCCTTCGCAGCCATCACGACCGTGACACAGGCTTGTTCGTACCATTCTATTTCCCCGTTGTATTCGTCTCCGTTCGCCATCGCTACAAAAATTGGTACGATATCTGTTTTCATACGAGGCAAGACCGCTTGAGTCTCTGGATCCCCCATTCGGACGTTGTATTCGAGGACTTTCCAGCCTTCATCGGTGAGCATCAGTCCAATATAGAGGGAGCCAACGAACCCAATATCCGCAATTAACGGGCGATGGGCCTCGATAATTTCCTCAATTATCTCGGCAGACAGGTGATTGGCTGGTGAGTATGCTCCCATGCCACCAGTATTACCCCCCTCATCACCATCGAGAGCTCGCTTGTAGTCCTGAGCTGTCTCCAGTGGGCGGATCTGTCCGTTTTTGCCACAGAACAGGAAGAGCGAGACCTCTCGACCAGTAAGAAATTTCTCGATGAGGAAATCTTTGCCGAATTCATCCACCACCTTGGCCACAGCCTCGATGGCCTCAGTGCGATTCTTACATATTAGCACTCCTTTGCCAGCGGCAAGGCCATTGGCCTTGACTACCCAAGGCTTATCTTTGGGCTGAAGCATCAGCCACTCTTCGGCAGCCGTAACGCTATCGAAGGCCTTCCACTCGGGCTGTGGAATATTATGCATGCCCATCATCTCACGGGCAAAGATCTTGCTGCCCTCAAGTCTGGCAGGGTATCGCTTGGGTCCGACGATCAGGCGATAATCTGGCCACTGGTCGACAATTCCCGCGCAAAGTGGTCCTTCCGGACCGACTACTGTCAAATCCGGCTTGTTCTCGATTGCCCAGAGAACCAGATTTGGAATGTCCATCGCCGCAATATCAATATTGCGACATTTTGGCTCCACGGCCGTGCCGGCATTACCCGGAGCACAGACAACTTCATCCACTAGAACGCTTTGCGCCAGCTTCCATGCAAATGCATGTTCGCGTGCTCCACTTCCAATTACCAAAACTTTCATATTTCACTTCCTTTCAAAGTGAGATTGGAGTTTCTGTTGATGAAACTCGCTCCAATCAAGATTTGGGACATTGACTAATATTCAACAAAAAAATTAGTCAGGAAATAGATTATACTCCTTTCAATTTGTCGGCAATTTTCATTGCCAGCTAGCTTTTAAATACCATCTGCATAAATATAAGTCAAATTTACGCGCTGATCGCTCGGTCTTGAGTTCTTTTTGGTATAGGATTAATTATTTCTAACCACTTCTCCACCCTCAAGCTAGAAGGAGTCGAAGAATAAATATAACTAGCTGACATCTCGATTTTCCGATATTGTATCGGGAGAGAAAGCTCTTATGGAATATTTATTCGGCTTTGTTTGTTTGTGAATTGATCAATTGGAGTAATTCGGGGAATTGCTTGTATTTTTGGCCGTTTTCTAGATTGAAGTGCCCCTGTCCCTTAATGATAATTAGCTCTCCTCCGAGTTTTTGGGCCAGATATTGTGCATGGTCTAGTGGGCAATATGGATCGTTATCTGAATGGATAAATATAAATTTCTTGGCATGCTTTTTGATCTTTTCAAAATCAAAGGGAACTTCGAAAAGATCATTTAATTTGCTTACCCCCAAGGGATCTTTGAAAGAGCCGACGAGAATGCAGGTATCGACTTTGACTGTTTCTGGCAATACTGAAAGCAAACCAAGTATTGCGACTGCGCCAGATGAATGACCGATCAGAAAAGATTGATCATCAAATTTCCAATCATGATTGGAAAGGATAAAGTCATTATATTTTTTGGTATTTGGAGCATCGGAATCGGGCAAATTGGGCACCCAGACTTTCCAGCCCAGCAACCTTAATTCATCCCCAAGCCATGGGAACCAATTTCCCTGTGAATTATTGCCGGTCCCATGCAAGATTAGTGCGTTTTTCATATGACAAGCATACTATAACGTATCATGATTGTAAATTATATCATTGATTGATATAATTATTATAATAAATATTGGAGGAAAATGGACAAGCCACAAACAAAATTTCTAATCGGGTTGGCGGCAGGAACTATTGCTGCATCTGGTGCATTTTTATCTTACAATTCAGTCAAATTTTCTGCCGATGAAGTCAAAAGTGATTCAAAGGCAATCTGTGATAGCAAGACGCTAAAGGCAGACACAAAAGCAATCAAAGGTGATGATGGTAAATATTACAAGTCCGATGTCAAGGCATCCCTAAATAAGGATGATATTAAAACAGATGCAAAAATTATTAAATATGACGGGAAAATCTATCAAACTGATGGGATAAAATATGATGCAAAGCCCGAACTAACTGAAGATGGTAAGATATTTAAGTCCGACGAAAAATATCTCAAGACCGATGGCAAGAATTACGCCACCCTTGACACATCTAAGATTGATATTGATGCCAAACTTCTCAAAGTTGACGGAAAAATTGTAGCTAAGAGCGATGAACTACTCAAATCAGATGGCAAAGTTTTCTTGCTAGACAATGAAACTATAGTCTGCAATTCCGAGGGCACCCCTGTATTCGTTGACGTCGCAAACGATGCAACAGTCATCATTCAGCTTGCTTCAGTCGAAAAGACAGCCTCATCAGCCGATATTAATCTAGATACCACCATTCCTTCCGTTGTTTCAACAAATATAAATGCCAACGCTGTTACAACTTTAAATAACTCCGCGACTGTGGCAAAAACCGTTATCACACCAACACCCAGCCTAACCGATCCAGATACTACGACAGAAGTTACCACAACCGAAACTGCCCCTACGCAAAATGAATCAGCACCAATAGCAAATAATAATCCTGTGATAGCTTCAACAACAAATAATCTAACTATTCCTGCAGTTACTGAGCCAAAACAAAACGTAGCTCAAATAATCTTTGGTTTTTTTGATAATTTGTGGAGTGGTATTAAGTCAATATTTTAAGATTGAAAATAGCAATCGTATGCACCGCATAACGATATTTTGATCGGACGAAAACCTTCCTTGAATCTCGTAAATGACTGCCACGGATGAAGCTCATCATCAGTATTTGCTATTCCCCATAAATCATAAAATAGGCAACCCATTTCCTTGCCTATTTTAATCGCTTCATAATGACACAAATACGGTGCCATTAGTTCTCGATGTGCATAATCGAATCCACCAAAAAAATATGTAATCCTATTACCAAAACAAATAAGGAGGATTGAGCCGATGGCAAGATCGTCCTTACTCACATTAACAACAAAAGCATTCTTGTTTTCTGCAAGATGACGCTGAATAGATTCAAAATATTCCCATTTTTTCGAGTCAATCATTTTTCGATCAACTGTTTTCTTGTAAGTATCAAAAAATGTTTTAAAGTCAAAAATTGTTGAGCCGATAGAAACATTTAGATTGTTTTTTAATGCTAATCTGGTGTTATATCTGGCTTTGGGCTTGAAAGTATCAAGGATATCTTCTATATTCTTCTCAATCGGAATGAGAGCGGTGTGTCGAGGTTGCATATCAATATGGCTTCGATGAAAATTCAGATCGGGCAGCCATTTTGTATAAAGATGCAAAGCCCATGGCTCGATGCGCCAAAATTTTATGTTTTCAGATTTTGCCAATGAAGCAATAGCTTGTTGTATTATCTTAATAGCCTCGATTGCTTTTCCCTTATCGCTCCAATCCAAAATTGGCCCTTGCGGTGAATAGCCCATGTTTGATTTTTTATTTATATCTGTAATCAGAAGCAAACTTGCTGCAATAATTTGATCTTCTTTTTTGACAGCGAGACGAATTGCTCGCCATCCTTCATCTTCTTTAACCTTGGCCCAAGACGAGGACTGCATAAATCCACTAAAATCTGATTGCAACAAGAAATCATCCCACTGCTTGTCATCAATATTTGTTAATTCGATTTTCATGAATAAAAGTAATGAACTAATTCAGATAGCTCAAAGGAACCGAGAACTATTTCACATTTTTGACTTTTTAAAATTTGCATTCTTGCCTGTAATTTATTGCTTAATTAAAAAATATTTAGGAAAAAGTCTTTGATTGAGACAATGAACTGAGTGAACCAACCTTTCTTCTCGCTTGCTACTGTTGAAACACCTTTGACTTCTCCAGCATCCAACTGACCGACTTCATCTGCCGAATTGATATTGACTGAACTAAAATCAAAATCGTTGATTGTGTCGGTTGGCTTTCTCTCAACCACATTGACCTTGAGATTGAGCTCTTGGGCAAAGGTTGTTTGAGCACCAAAAAGAATGACCCACGTGAGAACTACACATATTTTGGTCATTCTTTTCAGCATTTTATCTATCAACAGGTTAGGAAATGATTATTGTATTTGTTCGTTTGAAACAAATTTGAGGTGCTTCTTCATATAAACGATGAGCAGGATGAGTAGGATTATAACAAATATTGCAGGAATTACAATCACTAGTGGGATAGCCCAAAGAATTGCGGTCGTGGTCATCAACTTGCCATCAATATCCGTGGCTGTTGCCGTAATAGCATAACGACCAAATGGATATTTGTAACTCCATTCGCCAACAAAATTTCGAGAGTTTGCAGGAATAATAGTATGAGTACCCAGATCAACCGTCGTGGTCTTGCCAAAGATAGGTTTGAGCTCGACTTTTGCATTACTATCAAAGTGTACTGAGCCAGAATTCTTAACTTTCATATCAAACGAGACTGGCCCGCCGATAACAAAGCTAGGTGACTTGAATTCAGTAATGGCTGAGCTTTTAATAACCTCACCTGGTACAGTCACCAAGACTAGAGTACCGACGCGACTGGCGACGCCAATCTCGGTTTGACCTTCGGCTGTTGGCGTAGATTGTTTCGCGAAGACGGCCGCATAATGCCCACCTGGCTCCGCATTGGCAGGAACAGTAATTGTAAAATTAATAACCTTAGTGCCACCGACTGGTATAGTACCAGTACTATCGTTAGTAAAAACAATCCAATCAGCCAGCGTATTTAGACCCGCCTCCTTAGTCTCCGCAGCGAAAGAAGGCGCGCCATCGTCCGAGACCGAGGAAAAAATTTCAGCTTCGGTCGTATAATCAAGTGGCGTATTGTTTAAATTTTTGACCGTAATCTTCGCTGATTGTGTCTCGCCTGGCTTGATATCAAATTTGTAAGTAAGCGGCGATATTTGGATACCCTCTTGAGCAGCGAGCGCAAATTTGGGAATACTAAAAGATAGTATAGCCAGAGTAAACAAGATTGCCCAATATTTCATTTTTTTCATCTTCCCCTCCTAAATTAAAGTTGCGGTAGCAGTAAATGTAACATCTCCGCTATATGCGCCTGTTTTTTGACTATTCGCGACATCGATTTTGAACGCCCATGAGCTAGTATCTGCGCCCTCATGATAACCAGTCACGGTGTGAGCGGTAGTGGCAGCTGCTGGAACGCCTGCGTACTTATTACTTGAATCATCATAGGTTGTGCCGGAGCCCCATTTGGCTTCCTTGGAAGTATCAGCAGCGAATAGAGAGATACCAACACCTACACCCGTCCAAGTCGTTGGAACAGCAATAGTACCTGCATAGTCTGGGATATATGTAGTAGTGTCTGTATGCAGCAATGCAGAGTTCGTGCCAGAACCATCGCTCAGACCGATAGTATAGCCATTGGCCGAGTTTGTTGTGACTGAGCCAACAGTGCCACTGCTTGGCGCGGCGATCGGTGTACCTGGGGTCAGATCGCCAAAGGGAACTGTGTCACCGGAAGTGAGTGAAAAGGTCAAATATTCCAAGACATTCGTCGAAAGAGTAGTCGTAGCTGCCTCTACCCGCTCCTGTTTATTTGTAAATTGAGCAAATAAAACACCGGCAAAAACTACTAATCCGAGGATTATAAATGATAATTTTTTCATCGTGACTCCTTATTCATTTTTTTCATTTGATTCCTTATTTATATTTATTTAATTATATATTTAAAACGTGATCCAAAAAAACCACCTCAAAGAGAGTGGTCTAGTGATAATTGCGCGATTCGATTGATATTTGTGGAGTTATAAATTGAGATACAAAAATAATCCCGTAAAATTAATCTGGTTGTTTCAGAACACGCATTTTTTGATTGTATCTTGACCAACTCGATTTTCCCCAAAATTCCTTAATTTGTAGTCGGTAATTAATATTGTAGAGTATTAATTTTTTATTGTAAAGCACCTGTGGCACTATAAATAATATCCCCCGAGTAATCGCCAGTTTTTTGCGTATTTGGGACAACCAACCTATAGCCAATATGTGTTTCATCAGCTGAGGTAGAAGAGCCACTCTTGATAAATATTGTTGTTGCGTTTTGTGGCACGCCAGCATATTTATTATTGGAGTCTGAAGCCGACACACCTGTGCCCCATTTATTTTGATCTTTGCCAGTCGCGCTATAGAGACAGACGCCAAGACCAGTACCGGTCCAAGTAGTTGGTGCCGCGATGGTGCTTACATAATCAACTATCCGCGTAACATGATCTGTTTGATGAACCAGCGCCGAGCCATTGCCGCTAGTTGCATCCCCTATTGTGAGTGAGTAGCCATTGGGATAATTAGTAGTGACAGATGCTATGGTCGTTCCTGTGATCACAGTATTTGGCAATATATAGCCGAAGGCTAATGTTGGAGAATCAAGTGAAAGCGATAGCGAAAGCAAATTAATCGAATATTTGTTTGGATAATTATCTAAATCGTACTTCGGTGAAACTGCATTATTGACCGAATAAAGTTCAATGGCATAGTTTGTATCAGTTGAAAGGAAGTTGTTATTAAATTTAATTTTAAAATCGAGTGTCCATTGATTGCCAATTGCGTTTGAATCGCCACTAGTCGAAGAAATAGAAGCAGAATCTTGAGTGTCAGCAACCTCTGAGAAAGTATTAGAAGCTTGTGTCCACCGATATTTCAATGAATCATAGGGCTCCGTATTATCTGATGAGTTCGCTAAATGTATCTCAACATAATCCAAACTTGTTGGGCCATCATCATCAGTTACCAAGGCTCGAAAGGTCCACTCTCGAGTATCATCGGCAACCGCAATATTGCCTGAATAAGGATTGGTAAAATTAAGAGAATTGTTGACGGGCGCTGAGGTCGGCTCACTTGGTGTGTCGCCTAGCGTATATAGCGGATTGGAATATGCTAGTGCTGAGTCTCCAGTGGAACTAGTTTCTTTGACGGCCACGCAATATTGACTATTTTGGCTTTTGTCCGTAACTACTTGCGACAAGGTGGCCACTGAATTAATAGTATAGCTGGCAGTGCCTGGATAGGTCGCTAGCGAACAATCGGCGTTTGCAGTAGTGGAAACATAGACCTTGTAACCATTTCCATTTTGAATTGGCTCACTCCATTGAGCAGTAAAACCACTGGTGGTCGGTGTATCAAGGACTACATCTGTTGGCAATGCTGTCGACCAATTTGTATTCTCTTCACCCTTAGTCCAGGTGGCCGGATTAATCGGTGCCTCGGCCAGGTTTGTCGAATTGGAAACTGTCACATAATTCACATCCCAAGCCGCTGGGTTAATACTCCAAATACCCGAACTGCCGGAACGAGCAAGAATTAAATTATCGCCACTAGTGCCAGTTGCTATCCAATTACCAGTC
>JBAXQZ010000010.1:0-16040 GCA_037131475.1 bacterium
GCTATGATATATAAAACACAGTAATTCTTTTTATTTTTGCCAAAGGAGGGAGAAATGTCAAAAAAAGAAAACGCGAGAAAACGCGAAAGACAAAGGTTAACTATCGGATCTGGGGTCAATGTCTCCAGACCAGGACAGGCAGACGGAGTCGGGATCGTCGTCGGCTTCCATCGCATAGGCCCTGATCGCAAAAGAAGAGTCTATGTAACGTTGCTGAGCAACATCAAAGAGAAAATCTTGCTTGACCCGAGCGAGGTGACAAAGACCATCCTGACGGCTGACAAAAAGACAACGTCAGCGCCAATAGCACTGAAACCACAGGACCGAGTCAAAGTTGTGGCAGGATCATTCCAAGGATACTACTTAGGTCACATCGGCACAGTAGTCCACGTATACGCCGCTGGAACTATTCGAGTACGGTTTAGTAGCTACGAAGATAATTGGTTTGATCCCAAAGATCTAGTTCGCTGCTGATGCAGCGACGGCAGGAAACGGATTTCCGGTCTCGAAAATTATTTTCGAGACAAAGCCAGAGTGATGAATATGATTGATCTTTCTGGCTTTTTTATTGTCAATCCAATATCAGCAATTACTGATTTGGAATTTTATAGTACAAATTATGTCGAACATTTATTGTTGCGACTTGTTTTATAGATTTTGTCTATCATCCCATACTGCAAGCAGATGAAACGGGATCTTGTGCTAATTGGTCTGTCATCCCGTACTGTAAGCGTGAGATACGGGATCTTGTGCTATTGTTATTAAGATTCCTGGGCTCAAGCATACAGCCAGGAATGACAATGAAAAAAATTTGAATTCGAGTGACCCTACAATAGGGTATCAAGAGAGAGTTAAGTAATAGAAATGTCTTTATTATTTCCGAATTGAAATCACCTAAGGATAAATTGATAAATAAAAAGTATCACCTCAATTTACTTAATCGCACTTAATTAGCTTTATCGAAAACCGTCACCATCTTACCAGATAACAAGCCATGGAATGTGGTACCAGTGAGTAAAACCGAGGGTAATTGCAGCAAGATCATGTTTGTCAGAAATAAATCAAACGGAAACCAAATCCAGATAATCAAGGTAGCAAAGCTTGCCGTATATAAAATATTAAATATCAGATGTTGCCAAACGGGATATTTTTCTTTCCAGTAGGTGCCAACGACAATCATACCGAGATCTCTGTTGCGGTTGAAAATCAAAAATATGAGAGTATAAGCAAAGAAAATTATCACGGCAACAATCCCCTTCTCCCAGATTGGAAAGTTCACCCAACGAAGTGGCAATAAAAAAACGAAAACCACCAAAACATTGATGACTGAGGGAAGTAATTTCTGATAAATATTTGTAACTTTCATAGTTTTTCCTTCACCATTTACTTTTTCTCAACATTATTATTTTACGCCAAAATTCATGGCAAGAAAATAATAATGAGCTTTATAAATAAAATCGTTCCGATGTGCATCGGAACGATTTTAAATTTCTTAGCCAATGAGTCCGGCTAGATGTAGCAACCAGAGGAATACTCCCACACAAACGAGTCCTGGTGCCCAAGCGAGCGTCAGCCCGACTGGTGAGCCCCATTCATCCCAGTGTGACCTTCGCCACATTGGATATGGTTGTTCCAGCGTTTGCTTCATCATTGCTTCTTCGATGGCTTTGCCATACTCTTTTTTGTCCATAATTCTCCTATGAAGTTAGACTGATAATCTATTCAGTTCGACCACATATGAATAGTTGGGGCCCTTGATTTGAGATCGGACTCCTTTTGTTGCAGCCCAAGGGCAGGGCAGGAGTATGTAATCCAATTGATTGAATCATAGCTGATTTTATGACTATTGGCAACTTAATTTACAACAAGAAAAAATAATGTTATGGTGATAGTCCACAGCAAATCTGCTGAACGATGACAAAAAATCAATTCAAGGAGGTGCGCAGCTTGTATAATTTGTCTGATCTTATTCCGAGCAAAGTTGCTCGGACGGTTAAGGACATTGATTTCAAAGCGCTAGCAACAAACGGTCCGATTAACGTCCTCATCGATCTAGATGGGACATTGGCGGCGACTTTGTCCGAAGAGTACGAACAGCAGATGATAGATCACCTGCTTGCCGCTCGAAAGAGTGGCTTCATCGCCAATATTTGCGTTTTTTCGAACACTGGTCTTCCCTTTTTTGTGCCCAGAGTTCGTAGAATTGCTAAGAGGCTCAATGCTGAGTATGTGGCCTGTTATTGGCCATATACGATGAAGCCGAGTAGGGCGGCGTTTCAAAAAGCCCTAGACAAGGTTGGCGGAACCATCTACAACACGGTCATGATTGGTGACCAGCTCTATAAGGATATCTTGGGAGCAAATCTAATAGGAATGCGAAGCATTCTCGTCAAAACTATTCTTCCAATTCCATCCTGGAAAAGAAAAACACATGAAAGGGACGAGATGCTTTACGAAAAACTAGGCATCAAATTCTAATTGCCCCTTGTCCTCAGCGACGGCCCGAAATAATATTTCGGGCCACTACACCTCGCTCAAATACCACCAGCGCCATGCTGGTGGTTTCTTTTTTTTATTTTTGTGCTATTCTGTGGCTAAGGAGGATGAGCCATTGCTATCAATCTTTATCCCAGATATCCATGGTTTTCTAGTGCAGATGAAACGCCTTGTTGACGAACTGGTAAGGTTGGGCTATTTGGCTGACCATCAACTTGTTTTTCTCGGCGACTATGTCGACCGTGGTCCAGATACCAAGGGAGTTATCGATTTCTGCATCGAATTGCAGAAAAGTGGCCACATATTCATTTGTGGAAACCACGACTACCTTTTTCATCAAATTATCTCCAAGCAAGATCCAGCTGATAGATTTCTTGACGATTGGATCTTTTCCTTCACTGGGATGACGATGAAAAGTTTCGGACTGAACAGGTTCGGTTACAGAAGTCCATCCGAGCTTGGACTTGCTCTCAGAGCTGCGATGAGCCAAGAGGAGATTGACTTTATTGCCACTCTGCCTCTCTATTACGAAACTGGGAATTTCATCGCGATTCACGGGAGATGCTTGACCAGCTCGACATGGGAACATCAGAAACGAGAGCTGGACAGTTGGGATCGACTTAGGAAATACACCCCAGACCAGTTGGCGTTTACAAACGCTTGGGGCTTGCCACTTGGCTTTGACGGCTGTGTCGTTTCAGGACATCAGATCATGGACGAACCACAGATCTCGCCACACCGAGTCCGACTCGAACTTGGGCTCGATGAAACTGGCGTATTGGTGGCTTGGATCCCAGACCAACACAAACTGGTCTTTGCCAATAAGACAGAGACATGGACTACTGATGAGACCCCGTAAACCTGCGTTTACTGGGTCTCATTTTCTTACGTCAAAAAAGGTGGCAACTAAATGCCGTCTCCTCAGACCCTCCGAATCCGTTGAAAAATATACTTTATTATGGTACGTTACTCTAATCGTTGGTAGCCCAACGAAATACTATTTGGAGGCAGGGGCGTTGAGTAAAGGAACAATAATAGTCTTGGCGATTATTTTGATCGCCGCGATCACCTTCTTGGCAACGAGAAATGGCCAGAGAAATGGCAATGTACAACTTGCCGTTGAAACGTTTCATAATGAATATCAGTCGTCAATGATGCCATCTGGCATGAGTTTCCTCGAGATTCGAGGTCAAGCTTGGCTTATCAATGGAAGTAACGCCGATTTCTCCTTCGACAAAGTTAGCTTGATATACTTGTCGGGTGAGAACACAATTTGCAAGACAACGATTGTCAGTAACAATGACAGTACGATGTCAACCTACTATTCGATTGACGGTGAGTCGGTTGTCCCAAAAGAGATGAAACGGATCACTCTACATGGTGGAGAGAAGATGCTTTTGCATCTTGGCACCGCAAACTGCAATTACGCGGTGGCAAAAGACCGCAAAGTCGTGATCTCATTCTTGTCGGCCGAAACCCAAATTGGGCAATTCACCATCCCAATACCAGACAAACTTGAAGATCAATAGCAAATACCAAAGGACGGCCATTCGGTCGTCCTTTGTAATTGTATTTACAACCCGAAATAACGACAAGAAAACTGCCGACAATTTGACCCCAAAATAAAATACCCCGCGTGGTGCCGAGTATTTTATTTTTATAGATCAGACCGGACAGATGTAGTAACCGAAGAATACTTCAACAGATTGATTAATTAGTCAATCTGTGTTATTAAAGAGTTAACCAGATCCACTATATTGGTGGCTGGAGCATATTTCAGGGGGAGTTTTTTACTATGGCAGATAAGAAATACGCAGAGATTGTCAAAGAACGTACCGCAGCGGCTATCGCAGTAGAAAATGCAGCAAAGCAGGGCAAAGAACAAACAGCAGCAGATTATCGTAAGAGACAATTTGAGACATTCCGAGACAGATTGGAAGCCGGAGGATTCGAGGAAAACTATTGGCCAGAATGGAAAGCCAGCATCGACCGCGCTGCTGATAATGGTTACCAACGGGTTAATATCTTGCTCAACACCAGACGCAACAATGCTAACACCATCGAAACTCCGAGAGAAAAAGCACTCATCGAAGTCGGGGTAAAAAAACTTAAGGATATGGGATTCAATGCACGCATAGATTCCCAACCCGAGCTGTTTGCATCTGGTTACGCCATCACTTACACTCACATTTACCTATGCGTTTATTGGTAGAGACGAGTCCTTTGATTTCATGAAAAGTGCGACTCAACAGTCCCAATAGGGACAAAAGAAAACCAAGGACGGCCAATCGGCCGTCCTTCTTCGTTTTTTAGAATAATAATCTGACTATGCAAAAAAACTTATGTTGGATAGAGTTATTTAAGCAATTTTTGGGGTCGCGCTTTGATTAATTATTTTATTACCCAATCATTAATAGTACTTTGAAAAAAAGATTTGAAGCGCATTTCGCTAGGTACAGATTTGTCAAAATATAGTGCGCCAAGCAATGCAGATATATTTTCGCTGGAAAATGATGATGGCACGAGTACGTTTGTGTGAAAATCTTCTATTGTATACGGTGAAACGCTGAAGTTAACTCCCCTGTTTCTGTTTTCTATTTTAAACCTTTGCGATAGTTCAGAAATTTTGTCAGACGAATTAATATATTTATGTATTGAGCTCACAAATAGTGGATTCGTTGCGTCTACGCCGTAAAACATTAATAAATTATTTTTTACCAATTCCTCTGCTCTATCATTTGATGACAGACTTATATCCATTCTCTTGCATAATAATTCGTTTGGATCAAATTGAAGCATGACGCCATCTTGTAGGCGCAGGTTCATATAGTTGGGATTGTCGAGGTATCGAGAATATTCTTCATCATTCAAGTCTGAAGCGTCAATCTTATCATTGCCAGCAGACACTTCAAATGATTGCATGGTATCACCATCACATGGATACGATACCGTGAATCTCTTGCCACCGAGTTCTCTCCATTTATCGATGAGAAAACGAAGACGCGCCACTATAATATCCACTTCTAAATCTTTTCCTGTTTCATCGCTATAATGTTGATTCTCTGAGTTCATACAAATCATTCCTTATTATTAATTTACAATCCCAGCATTTCTGCGCCGCTTTTTCTCACTACTACGCAATAGCCGCTATACTCCTTGGGTTCTCCCACTTGAGTCCTTGTTCGATCGACTCCCCTGGCCCACCGTGTATAATTACACCATTAGTATCCTGATACCCTCAACCTACTCTTGCCATAGGGTTGCCAGTCAGTGGATTGACTAATTGACCGCCAAGAGCTGCTTCCCCGTCTTTGTATACTTGTATATTAATACACTCCTGTCCACCACTAATTGAGTCCCTAAACACAACTTGAGATATGTCGTCTAGAGAGTTTTTGTGTAGGCCAAAAAATATCTGAATAATAGATTGTCTATCAACATTATGATAGTTGGCTAGCAAGGCTATTGCTGCATCGGCCGTTATTGGTTGATCAATAAGAACGATATCCTTAAAATTACTTCTTGTGTCTTTTTCGATCACTTGAGCTTGGGGAGACGCTTCTTCGGGCGCATAATTAACATTCATCTCTTGCATAAAATCCTCTTTCTTTAATATAAATATTTTTACAATCCCAACTTTTCTGCGTCGCTTTTCATCGCTTCGAGGACGATGATGATGTGTTCGTCTAGTTCGACCCCGAGGTCTTTGGCACCTTCGGTGGTGGTAAAAAACTAGCCTTGTAACAACGGTAATTCTTGTGGCGCACCAGTCAATTTATTTAGACGCATACTTCTTTGACACAGACTTACTTCGATATCGATAACCCCCTCAAAATCAACCCTCACCATTTCGAGCCAATCGATAAATTTTTTCTTCCAGATATTATCCGAAGAAAATTCGTCTGGTAAATCGGTAAGAATCACCCCTCCGTTCTTCAAGAGCCTATAACATCTTTTCAAGTGGGGAATGGTAATATTCGGAGTTGGAAGATATTCTGTACCGCCAATCAGCCGAGTGATTATTAGGTCTATCTGCTGGTTATCAAACCATTTATACACTTCCTGCATGGTCGACTGTGAAAACATATCGCCCTCGATCACACGATGCTTCTCTCCACGCTGTGACTCGTAAGTTTGAAAATATTCTGGATCTGTCAGGGTGACGCCTGCACTTTTTGCGAAAAATTCCGGAGTAAAACCATCAAACAGGCGTCGAGCTGGACCCCCAAATTCCACCCCCAGCGCTTGGCCAGCTCTATCTTCCAGCAAAGTTTCTATGTATTTTTTAAGATCAAAGGTAGCCTTTTCGTTTGTCATCATTGGGATCAAATCTTCGTAAGACCTGTTAAAGGACTGCAGCGCCAGCCCTTTGAGTAATTCTGTTGGATCCAAAGCTGAATCCAAAAGAGGTGAATCGTACTTGAGCCACCCACTGTCAGGAACCGACTCTTTGCGACCAAGATTTTGCATATTCTCTTTGTGCGAGGAGAATTCTCCTTTTGGGTCCCCAGAAAATGAATGTTGACTTTCCATACTTAATCCCTACTCTTATTTTACTTACAATCCCAGCTTTTCCGCACCCCGTTTCATCGCCCCGAGAACGATACTGATATGTTCATTTAGTTCGATTCCAAGGTCTCTAGCGCCTTCGGTGATGTCTTCACGGCTAACGGCGGCGGCGAAGCTTTTGTTTTTCATTTTCTTTTTGATCGAGCTGAGCTCCACTTCGGCCAACTTTTTGTCTGGTCTGATCAGGGCAGCGGCGGTGATGAGGCCAGTTAATTCATCGACGGCAAAAAGTGTTTTGGCCATCTTGGTCTCTCTTTTCACTCCTGTATATGTGCCATGACCGAGGATGGCAGTGATCCACTCCTCTGGTACCTTACCTTTCAATATCTTGGCTCCTTCGTATGGATGACCCTCCGAAGTTGGATATTTTTCATAATCAAAATCATGTAGCAAGCCGACTATCCCCCAGCTCTCGACGTCTTCGCCAAATTTCTCAGCGTAAGCCCGCATCGCCATCTCCACCGCAAGTGCATGCTTGATCAATCCCGGCTTGGTGGTGTATTCAATTAATAATTTGTATGCTTCTTCTCTGTTCATATTAGAAATCCTATATAAGCTTAATTCTTATTCAATATTCAGACAGTCATTTTTTTTGGGGGGGTGGTCGATCAGCTCACGCCGACCGACCACTGTGTGTTCGAGGTGCACTAGGTCTTAGGCAAGCCCTTGGTACAGCCTTCTCGAGTAATGAAAGTGATCAGTCCCCGCTGGGCATTTCGATACATAAGCTGGGTATTCCAATCGCAGAATCCTGTCAAATGACAGTAGACGTCGTTGCCGTACCACTTGGTGTGGATTAACACAAACGATTGAAGCTTGGCTAGAGCTTCATCATCCTGTAGATCCGGATGAATTGCGCAGGGGATGAAATTAATGCTCGCGTTGGGAGCATTAGACCAAGTCACCATCCGATAGCGCCAAGCGATCTTCGGTCGTGATTCTTTCGGCGGCCGAGGAGCAGGATGAATGACTCGGTCAAAAGCCTGACCGGTGATATCATCCCCGTAGTAGCTGTTTCCGACTCCGACAAACGTCTGCTGGGTTGTCGTAAAGTAGATCGACCCTAGATCAGTCCTCAACCCAAGCACTCTCGCCAGTTCTCGAGTCGTTTTTGCAACTGCTTGAATGAACTCAGTACCACGATAGTGGAATTCAAACCACGTTGCGCAGTATGAGCTCATCCCCGGCGCCGCATCCATATTTCCTCTCATATCCATGCACTCAAACGATTGAGTGCCCGGCTTAAGATAGAGATGCGCTATATCTCCCGCGATCACTGCCTCAAAAAGATTGCCAATAACCGACAACTGTTCTTGTGGAAGGGATGAAAGGAGTCTGTCCGCGCCATGCCAAGCGAACTGTCCTTGTCCCGGAGTCGGGACCATCCCCTTTGTCATTGGAAAGGGCGTAGGAGGTATTTCGATCCGATGAGAGGAAAACGTCCAATTCGCGAATGCCGACGGATCGGTCTGGTATGGGGGAATGTCAAGATTTTCCATCCCATATCCATTTTGGGGAACAATGGGTCTAAGCTGGATTCGGATATCGACAAGCGTATTCCGAATCCGTAGTTGACTGCTCATATGAGCACCTTGCCGTATGGGCCCGCGGAGTCTTCCGCCAAGATAGGCATGCCGGATATTCCGGTCATTTTTACGGCACTTGTATATTAGTACATTTTAGCTCGCCCTGCAAGTCAAGAGTAACTCGGCTTTTTTCCATAGCTAAATATTATTCTCAATTATTACATCGATAAGCTCAGGAAATTTGTTGGTTCCCATATCACCCAATGTATAGTGGCCGTGATCTAGAAGATTGATAATCTTTCCGCCAATCGCGTCATGGAAAATTTTCAAACTTTCCTTCCCCTCGGGGTCTTCGTTATCAGAAGTGAAATAAACAATTTCTCCGACTCGCTCTTTAATCGATGGATTTATCTCAAAATCATAAAATTTAGTTTTGAGTTTTTCCTCGCCAACGTCGTCAACAGATACTTTCCAAGGCGCAACAAGAATTAATTTTTTTACTTTCTTCTTGGTTTCCGAAAGCCAATGAACAAGAAAAGCCGTACCGCGGCTGTGACCAATCAAAATTGAATTTTCATAAACTGGATATTTCTCAAATTCTTTTTTGTAATCTTCATATTTAGGGTTCCACGGATCTGGCATATTGGGATTAACTGTCGAAATACCAAGAGAGTCGAGCCTATCTTTGGCCCAACCCATCCAAGGCATATCGCCCATTCTGTGATTTGCATTTGGCGCTTCGTCGCCCGGTCCACCATGAATAATTATGCAGTTTATTTCTTTGGCCTTTTGATAATTAATTGCGTAACAGGTTTTTCTAATTTTAAATTTTCAATCACCTTTCTACTGACGTCCTTTACTAGCATGTATTCTTTAATATCCTTTGGAACCTGCTCCTTGTAAATATCCGACTGCATGCCACCAGGATGTATATCTATAACAGAAATATTATTATTAGTATTTTCCGCCCGTATAACTTCCGAGAGACCTCGCAAAGCAAATTTCGAAGAACAATAGGCCGAGAGTTCGGGCTTGCCTTCGAGACCAGCCGTCGAATTAATATTCATTATTGTGCCACAGCCCTGTTTTTTCATTTGCTTTAAAGCCGCTTGACAGCCGTAGAAATAAGCGAAGAAATTGACAGAAAAAAGCTTACTGATTTTTTCAATATCGACGTACTCGACTCTAGCGGGAGCAATTTGAATGCCAGCGTTATTAACCCAAATATCTATTCGGCCATATTTATTAACCACATATTTGGATAAATCATCTATATCATTTTGTGCAGTCACATCAGCAAAAAACGAATCCGCCGAAATCTCTCTGGCGGTTTTTGCCAGCTCATTTCGATCATTGCTCGAGATAACAACTTTTGCACCTTCCTCTGCAAAATCTCGAGCCATAGCCCTCCCAAAACCTTTGCAGCCTCCAGTGATAACTACGACTTTATCCTTTAAATTCATAATATGCCCAATAATTTCATCATTTTTTATTGTGGCGAGATCATATTTCAGTTCTTTTTCTCTCATAAAATCCTTTCATAATATAATCTTAATATTTTTCCAAAATCTCATCCACAATACTTGCAACTGGTTTGGAACTATCCAGAACGATCGCGACTTTTTCCAACATCATCTTCTCATATTGATCTTTGATTTTCAAAACATATTGTTGTTCTGCTGGATCTTTGGCAAAATCATTTGTCGTGCGCTCGGTCAATCGTTGAATTAATGTGTCTGCATCGAGCGTTAACAAAAAGATCTGGTCAAAGGAATAATGATCTAGATTTGAGGAAATGCCGATGATAAAAACATCATCGTCTATACTATTCTCGATTGCCTTTTCCAATTTTGGCAGATCACAATTCCAACAATGTTCATCAAGCCAATTTTCATCAGGTCTATTATTTTCGGTATATTTGATGCCATTTTTGTCATACCAAGAACAAAAGTCCTCATCATCAATATCGATGACCGAGTGTCCCCTTCTTTTCAATTCCTGCCCCACCGTCGATTTGCCGGTCCCCGAAGCGCCAGTGATATAAATTTTCTTTTTCATATAAAATTCCTATTTTTCTTTATTCTGTTGCGTGGCATTTTCCGCTACTCGAGCCTTAATAATCTCGGCGATTAAAGTGAGTGGCATTGGTTTATTAATCGGGAATTGAATAGAACCCTTTCCCTGCTTATATACTGCAAGCTCTGATTTAAATTTATCGATAATATGAGGAAGTGGGTAGAAGCCAATATGATGAGGAAATGCTGCGAAGTATGCTATCGGTTTGCCATTAATTTTATAGGCTGGCATACCATAAGAGATGGATTCGTCGGCTTCTGGCACTGTCTTACATATCGTTGCACGAATCTCCCCAAGGATTATTTGCACCTCTGGCGAGAACGACTCAATATATTCATCGACTGTTTCTATATGTTTTTTGTATCGAAAAGCCATCTTCAAATTAATCTCAATTATTCATTTACTTCAAATTTAACGCCGGAAGCAAAGGCGTTTGCTTCAAGCTTAACAAGATAATCTCTTTCTCCCTCGGAGCCAGTAATAGTCACATAATTTCTTGCTGGGTATTTAGATTTTTCCAGAAAGGCTTTTAAAAATCTTAATCTGCCCTTGATTTTAGTCTCACTATCAATTCCTGCAACCAACTCAGCAGCCGATATGACGACTTTGCTATCTTTTTTTGCATCAAGCTTGTCATAGGCTTCCCAAAACGCTATCCCACCATATTGATGTCGACCAGATAACACATATTCTCGCAGGAGCAAAGTTGCATCGTTTGTGTTTTGTTCCTCTGGAGTGTCCAATTTTTCCTCTACCGAGCCGATTATCTCAGATAGCTGAGACAGGGTGATTCCATGTTTAACCGCCAAGGCTTTGGCATCATCAACAATTGCAGCATATCGTTCAGGCGAAAATTCAGCTTCCATTTGTCTCCTTTTTTGACAATTATAATATTCCAAAATATATTAGCTAGAGCCCCAATCCGCTCTTTGTTTCTGCTACGATTTTAATGATCATCTCATCATAAGTGCAAACTGGCAGATCAAGTTTTTTGAGCTCTGCCCCATCAAATTCAACGACTGGAGTTGTGTCTTCGGCATCTTTGGACAATACTTTGATGCCAAATGGGCTTAAGATATCTTTGGCCAGATCATAACGAGTCGTCAAGTGAAGCACAGTGATAGGAATTATTTCGCCAGTGATATTGCGTTTAATAATTTGTGAGATCACTTCCGAGATATGTCCGAGATAGCTTGGCTGAAATTTCCAAGAGGTATCGTAGACCGCTGGAGCATTTGCAGTAATGGACTTGAGAAATCGGTTAAACGAACGATCATTTGTAGTATTGGGGCTAAATCCGACGATCAGAGATGGACGCAAGATCACCCTACCAGCTTCAACATTTTCAACAAATTTTTCGCCTTGAAGCTTTGTCTTGCCGTACAAATCAACATTAGTCATTGCGGCGACAGAGGAAACATAGATCACTTTGGCGCCGATTTTGTTGGCAATTTCGACAACATTCTTGGTACCGCCCTCATTTAATTCAATTGCTTTTTCGGGATCTGATTCGCACGAAACAGGACTTGGGTCAGCAGCGATATGAATAATCCACTCTGGCTTAATCTCTGAAATTTTCTTGATAACCGCTACTTCGTCGGTGATATCGAGCTGAATTAATTTGGGAAAAAGTTTTGTCTTGTTATAGGTTCCAACAACATCAAAATCTCTTTTTAAATCAGCATAAATTCGTGCGCCTACATAACCGCTTGCCCCAGTAATTAAAATTTTCTGTTTCATATTTAAATCCTATTCTCAATTATTTATCAAATCAATCATTTCCTGCTGAGAAACTGCCGAGCGGAGATCAAAGTTATTATTGAATCAAAAATTAGAAAGTAAAGTGCGTAAACAAATCCCCTGAAATCAGATTTGTCAGCATTAACCAGTGCCAATATGCTTGCGACTGAGAAGAAGAACCAGAAAAGAAAGTTTTCTGATTTTGGTTTTTTCCAGCCCGAAAAAATAGTGGGCACACCACCAATAAAATGAGCGACCAGACTGATCAACACATTTATTATTGGTGACTTAAAGACTAACCAGACCACCAAACTAACAATTAATAGAAATGTGCAGGCCCATTCTGTCTTGCCAAATGTCCTGACTGAATACTTGAGCGACGCCAATAGCATTGCCATACTACCGAGCAATTGGACTCCAGCTAGAGCCAAGATACCTGTGTGGTTGTGAAGGGCAACGACGCCGACAAAGCTGTTGATAGAAATTAACGCCCAAATTAACCTCGAATAAATGCTCGGCTTGTATGAGCTATCAAGGACAGCCTTCAGCCCAAACGAATACGACGCCACAGCCAAAATAATTATCAATATTGTAATATACATATTCAAATACTATCCTCAATCCCCCAACATTTCAAGCATTTTTCAAGCCTCGTAAAATTACGACGCTTTATTCTTCGAGCGATTGTGGTTTATCAGCGACCTGCCTGACGGTAGGCAGGGAAGTCTGTTGCAAACTGGCAAAGCAGAGTTCTCACTCCAAAACAGTACCGTTCGAACAATAAGTATCTAAATCAATTAATAATAAGCTTAAAACTATGCACCTCCGCTTTGCACAAGCAGCTAAATGCCCTCCTTAAACTGTTTGTAGTGACGCTGTAAACGATTTACATAGCCAATATCTTTAACGGCTTTCTGTATTAACTTTAAACACTCTTGACTATCTTTTGTCTGAATGCCGCCTTCTTCCAAATATGCGCCTACCATCATTTGTGCCATCTCTTTGTCACCAGCCCATTTTTCATAATATTTAGCTGGCTCCCAACCAAAGCCGATAGTTGCTCTAATCTTGGATTTTTCATCCACAACATTAATCATCACTTTTCGACAATCGCAATATTGATCAGCGCAATAATTCTCAACAATTTTGTATTCTCCAGCACGAAGCCCTTTTCTATCGCTATGTAATTTGATAACTTTTGTCTCTTTTTCGGCTGTATTTGGCAAAATCGCTGAAAGCGGTATAAATGCGCCAACAGGCAAGCCTGATTTGTTTATTGTAGTAATATCAACTTCTTTTTGGACTGTGGCAAGATTTTGATTGCTTTTATCTCCATATATTTCTTGCGCTTTTTCAGTTGGAGATTTGCCAGCTAATGATTTATGCGGAAAATAATTCCAAACATCTGATGCTAGGTCTATCAATTTTTGTGTTGGCTCCACCAAAGGATCGGACAACATGAGCATAAGCTTCTGCAAAGCATTTACAGCTTTTCCCTTCTCGCTATAAACCGATTCCAAAACTTCTTCAACAGTTGTAATACTCCCAATTTTTACCAGTTGGTTTGCTATTTTCTTCTTGATCTTCCGCTTCTTCTGCTCAATTTCAGCTTCAGTCATAGCTATGCTTTGCTCAAGCTTATTTGGGCTATTCGTGTCATTATTTAGCAACTCTCGACTATCTTTGGGCGTCCATTGACTCATATCTTTTCGGAACAGTGCCTTCATTCTTTTCGTATGATAAACTGGCAAAACAATCGGATCACTACCTAGCAGCTCCCAATGATCACCAACCTTTCCGACTCGACAGATCATCGTGTTTTTTGGCTCAGCACCGTGCGTGCCTGCCTTCTCCAGAGTCCTGTAAACCTTTCCACTTTGCAAACTTTCAAGATCGAGATACTCGTCAAGTTTGACCGCAATTATCTCGTACCAGCCATATTTATTCATCTGCATATCTTCATAAACTTTTAGACCTCCTTCGGACAGATTCAAGGGATTCTCAGTAATAAAATCGTCAATTAGCTTTTTGCCGTTTTTCAGTCGATAATCAAAGGTGACCCACTCCATAAACAGGCCTTGTTCCCGCTCGTCCTTAAGTTCAATTTTGCCATTAAGAATCTGGCTCTTCCCAAAAAATTCTTGCATAGCAAGACTCACCTCATCTTTATGATTATTAAAAAAATAATCGAGTAATTTGGAAATTGTTCCTTTTTTCATTATCTCCTATCTTGTTATAAAATAATTTTGGCTTTTCGCTCAGCTTTAATCTTTAAGCTTATAATAAGTTGCCTTACCTTTGCCCAAACGCTCAATCAGACCTAGGCCAATTAGCTTATTGAAATCCTGATTTCTGGTCGGCTTAGCGCGATCGGTTAACTTGGCATAATCACGATCTGCAATAAAACCTTTTTTCTTAATAAAATTGATGATTTCTTGATGATACTGCTTTAACGAAGTCGCTGGCGATATTGTTTCATTCTCTAAAATCTTATTGACTCTCATAAGCTCATCCACTATACCATCGGTAAAATATTCAAGCCACGATGTAAAGTCAATCTGACTCAAGAGATCATAATAGTTACCAATAATCCCAACCTGCTCAAAATATTTCGAAATGTTTTGATTGTAATAATTTTCAAAACTAAAAAGATTGAAAGTATTCAGCCCCATATTTGCCAAAAGAACTTTTGTTGCCAATCTTGTGGTTCTGCCATTTCCGTCAATGAACGGATGGATAATGACAAATTGTCTATGAAAAACGCCTGCTACTATAAGTGGATCAAGAGTTTTTTTGTTATTATTTGTAAACTCAATAAGGTCTTCTATTAATTTTGTTACATCCTGATGATCTGGCGGTAGATATACTGGCTTGCCAACCCTTGGATCATTCACAAAAACTGGTTGCTGGCGAATTTTACCTGAATTATCAAGGTTAATTAGTCCATTGGTGACAACTTTTTGAATTTTAAGTATCAAATCAAGATTAAATTTGAGCGAGCCGTCCACAATTCCTTTGTCTAATAACTCTAAAGCCTGATTGTAATTTAAAACTTCTTTTTCACTATCACGTAAATTTTCCGGTCTGTTCTTGATAATCCTTTTCACCTCTGTCAAAGGCAAAGGATTCCCCTCAATACTCGTTGAAGAATGGGAGGAAACTTCGCGAGCGTTTTTTTCAAGTTTGACTAGTGTCAGTTTTGAAAAATGACGATCGTTTAGACCGGCGACGATAACACTAATCCTTTTGATGTTTTCTAGTAGCTTCCCCGTGATAGTAAATTTTGGCTCAAACATCCGCTCCTCCTTTTTGATTATGATAGACTAATCATAGACGATTGATAGGCGATTGTCAAATTTTGTTATTCAAAAAAACATCACTTTTGGTGATGAATTTCTCTCAAAAACCTACTTTTATTGAACCAAGAAATCATGCTGTGATAAAACGCAAATGAGTAATCTGTATATTGCGTCTGTTTTGGCCGTGCCATCCGTAGCCTTGTGCGAAGGATGGTAGACTTGACGCACTTTCATTTGAATCATTTCTGGATTGGTTAGACCAGTTTGTGAGTGCTTACGATCAAGTCGAAACTACATTGTAAGTATAGCAGATTTTGATATAAAATCAATTTAT
>JBAXQZ010000011.1:0-15804 GCA_037131475.1 bacterium
ATATATCATAGCTATATTATTAATGCAATCGTAAATTTCAATTTATAATCTTCAAAAATTTATTGCAAAAAGCGTATGAAATATTATAGACTGATTAGGAAGTTAGATTGATAGCCTAATATTATTGATAAATAATAGATTGGAACCAAGAAAAATTAGGTTTTTGTCAGACGGCGAAATATTTAAAGAAGTCGGTTTACACATATTAAGATGAACAAGGTTTTAAAATGAAATGGATTGCGATTAGCGGTAGTTGGCGTTTGACTGATGAAAAGGTTGAAAGAGATGTTCGCAGGGAGGTTGCGAATATTATCAAATCCGGCGACGGTATTGTTTCTGGTGGTGCTTTGAATGTGGATTATTTTGCCACTGATGAAGCGATGAAATTAAATTCTGATTACTCGCAGATCAAAATATTTCTTCCTACAACACTAGAAATCTATGCACAACATTATCGGAAAAGAGCTGACGAGAACGTAATAAGTCACGATGAGGCCGAAAAATTAATTATCCAGCTATCAAGACTAAAAGAAATAAATCCCGATTCTTTGCTCGAGAATATTGCTAATAAAGTGGTCGATAAAACGACTTATTACGAAAGAAATCTAAGCGTGATCAACGCAGCAGAAGAACTTCTTGCTTTTCATGTTAATGGAAGTGACGGAGTACAAGACACAATCGATAAGGCCAAAATAAAGGAAATCCCAATCAAAATAATCACCTATACGATATAAGCTGTGATGAAAATGACGGATAGTAATACCTCCCCTGGCCCCTTCCGTTCGACTACGCTCAGGACAGACTGTAACTTAAGAGGGGAAAGTAAGGCATAATTTTTTCTGCTATTGACAAACACCATATCAGTATGATATAATATAAACACTTAGTAATTTGTACTCATTTCAGTATCTGTTTCAAGTATTTGACTAGCGGCAACGCAACTTTTGCAAGATCTCTAATCCCTGCCTACCGGCAGGCAGGTCGACCCACATATTTTGGCGTATTTTCCTGCCTATCGGCAGGCAGGCGACCAAAGGGCGAGCAACTTCATGATCTATGTACTCTAGCCACCTCGTATGCACTCTTTGCAAACAAGCTAATTTTTTTCAGCCCTTGATGGGCGGGTTTTTAATCCTTGGAATATTCTGGCAATATAATTTGCCAATCCTCGGCACTTCGAGACCTCATATAATAAATTAGCTGTTTGTTAGGAACTATTTTGTAAGGCAATTAAACCATATCGAACTAATGGATTTTAAATTAATTCTCTATTTTTTTGTATGAAAAATAAATTCAAGGGCAATATTTTGGCCCTCACAATTCACTTAATGTTTTCCAAGCGCATTACCGGTCCCGTAATGATGCTCTTTTACCAGTTCTTCGGTTTAAGCTTCACACGGATCGGCATCTTGTCCGCAATTTATTGGCTGACCGATGCACTTCTTGAGATTGTTGGCGGTGCTTTTTCGGATGTTTATGGACGCAAGAAAGCCTCGATGCTATGTAGTCTTTTCGGCATGTTAACGATGATAATTTTTATCTTTGGCAATACCTTTTGGCATTTTGCTTTAGCCAATCTGGTTTATGGTTTGTCTTTGGCGATTGGCGGCGGCAATGCTAGCTCGCTCCTTTACGACACGCTAAAAGTATTGAAACTTGAAAGCCAATTTAAAAAGTATCGAGGCAAAATAGTTTTTCCACAAAAACTTTTTAATGGACTCACACTTTTATTGTTGCCGATGCTTTATTTGCACAACATGCGCCTGCCTTTTGTGTTAGGATTTTTGTTTTCATTGGTGGCATTTTTATCTGCCGCAATATTTTTCAAAGAGCCACCAAAAACCAAATCAGAGCAACACAAAACAATCCTGCCGGCGATTAGTTCTTCATTTACGGAGATAATATCGAACACACGCTTGATCGTTTCGATCTCGCTCAACGCTATTTATTGTGGTTTTATACTGTTACTTTTTGAATATTACCAGCCGTTGATCAAACTATCAGGCATACCGCTTGCAGCTTTTGGCTATATCTATGCAATATCGAGAATTTTTGAAGCAGCTGGCGGGCTGATTGTCCATAAATTTGAAAAGTACTCCAATATTTGGCTTTTACTCGCCAATGGCATATTGATATTGATAACTCTTGTTGGCTTTGGTCTAACTAAAAGTTATCTATTATTGTTTTTTATTATGCTGACAGGCCTTTTGGACGGTGCTACCGGAGTATTGGCAAACAGCGTAATTCACGAAGAAGCAAAATCCAAGAACCGAACAACCATTGCTTCCGTTGCTACGGCAACAAGTGCTTTAATTATTGCAACTTCTCTTGCGTTTTTCGGGTTGATTAGCGATCACATCGGAGTACAATTGATGTTCTTGTTGGCGGGAATCGTATTCATGTTTATAATTACATTAATATTTCTAATAGTTAGAGATAGCAATAAAGAGCAAAAGAAGATAAAATTAGAATTAGGACAAGCACAGGGAGAATTATGAATATACAAATAAGAAAAGCAAAGTCAGAAGACGCTGAAAGCTGGGGAAGGATTACGAAGGAGGCCTGGCTTGAGACTTATGTCAGTGAAGAAAACAACATAACCCGGGATGACATTCTCCTCAAAGATTTTGATAGTCCAAATAAAATTCAAAAATGGCGGGATTCTTTTGCAAATCAGAAAGATGACAGGCTTTTTCTAAGTGCTGAAGTTGACAGTGAGGTAGTCGGTCTCTTAACTGGTCTAAAACATGACAAAATAAATGAGATAGGTGCCATATATGTTTTGCCGAAGTGCCATGGTCAAGGTATCGGCAGTGCATTAATCAAAAAGGCAATAATTGAATTTGGACCGACGAAAAATATTAAGCTTAACGTCGTTTCATACAACCAAAAAGCTATTGGTTTTTATAAGAAGCATGGCTTTTGGGAAAACGGTCCATTTGATGATAAGCGCGAGCATCTGCCAAATGGCAAAAAGTTACCAGAAATTGAGATGATCAAGAATAGTTAAAGTATATAGGAGCAAAATGGATAATTGTATTTTTTGTAAAATTGTTAAGGGCGAGATTGAGTCGAAGAAAGTCTATGAGAATGAAAAAGTTTTTGCTTTTTTGGACATCTACCCAGCAAGCGAATACCATACACTTGTGATTCCCAAAAAACATTACGAGAATATCTTTGATATGCCGGAGGATGAGTTGCTGGAGATTATGAAAGTTGTCAAAAAAATAGTCGATTTATATCGCGCGAAGCTGGGGATAGAGAACGTCCAAGTGATCAATAACTCTGGCGCGGAGGCGCAGCAAGAAGTTTTTCATTGTCATTTCCATATTGTCCCCAGAGGAAAAGGCGATGGGCAAGATATCAAATGGACTACTCACCCCGAATGGCAAAATAAATTTGATGAGATGCTCGCCAAATTGAAATAATTCATATTTGTTGTATTTGGCAAGGGATCTTTCCCTTATTCATATTACAAGTGGGAAGACGATTTTGAACATGAATATTTAGAACTTTCTCATTGTCATTCCTGGCTGTAGTTTGAGACCAGGAATCTTAATTACTATAGTACAAGATCCCGTATCCCAAGCTTACAGTACGGGATGACAGACCAAAATGCACAAGATCCCGCTTCATATGCTTACAGTACGGGATGACGGGCAGGGTGGCTCAAGATAACGCATCTTATGCGTGCGTTGTAGTAAATAATTTGTTGTCCAGATACCTGAAAAAGACGTGAATATGGTGTTAAAATCATACATATTCACGATATATTGACAAAAAATAGTGAATAATGTATAATTTTTGAGTATCAATAAATCGGAGTAATATATGGCACTATCAAAACCTTTCAAAGAAAAATTAAGTGAATTGAAGACAAAATACAATACTTTGAAGCAGGGCAAAGACGCTTTGCTCCTTCTTGTTGATCAGGCTGAAGTGCCAGAAAACGTTTATAATTCGAATGCGATTGAAAACTCATCTTTGACGCTCAAAGAGACTGAGAAAATCTTGCTTGAACAGGAACTTTCACGAGACGTGACGTTGAGAGAGGTCTATGAGGCCAAAAATCTTGCTCGAGTCATCGATTATACCCGAAACAAGACGCAGACTGACGAGGAAATTTCCAAAGAATTAATATTGCTAATCCACCAGATGCTAATCGGCGGAATTGATGATAGTATCGCTGGTCGTTTTCGCCAAAAGGGTGAGTACGTGAGGGTTGGCACTGATGTTGCGCCAGCGCCTGAGCATGTTGAGAGGCTTATTGATGAAGTTATCCTTGATTATATCAGTGACCACATTTCCTATTTCATTGATAAAATTGCTAAATTTCATTTAGAATTTGAGAGAATTCATCCATTTTGTGATGGCAACGGCCGAATTGGCCGAGTCTTGACCAATTTTCAATTATTGCAAATTGGTTTTCCTCGAATAATTATCCGAGACAAAGAAAAAACAGACTACTACGAAGCATTTAGAGAATATCAATCCAACAAAAACACTAAACGAATGGAAAAAGTTATTGCACTTGCTTTGATAGAGTCGCTTCACAAGAGAATCGCATACTTGGACGGTTCGGAGATAGTCAATCTCTCTGACTACGTCAGAAATAATGACCTGAAAGCGCCGACAGTTTTCAACGCCGCTCGTAGGCAATCAATCCCTGCCTTTAGGGAGCGAGGCGTCTGGAAGATCGTTGCAAATTATAGGATTGCTGAGTAATTTACACTATAAATAATACCCAAATTCATAATGACCAAATATTCACAAAAATCATTAATTGCCAAAGTTGAAAGGGCAATTGTCGAGAACAAACTCATTGCCAAAGACGATGTTGTTATCCTTGGTTTGAGTGGCGGCAGTGACTCTGTCTGTCTTTTTGAAATTCTTTCGATACTTCGGACAAAAATTGGTTTCAATTTGCTCGCTGCTCACTTCAACCATCGGCTTCGAGGAGAGGAAAGCGAAATTGACCAAAAATTTGTCGAGGCAATTTGCAAAACTAGCGGCGTTCGTCTAATTCTTGGTCAGGCACAAAATGAAAATCATTTAAAAACCGAGGAAAGCGCTCGGAACGCTCGGTATGAATTTTTCCAGCAAGCTTTTATGTCAAATAAGGCAAACAAATTTGCATTGGCGCACCACGCCAATGATGCTGCGGAAACTTTTCTCATGCGCTTGGTTCGCGGTGGCGGGCTCAAGGGGCTTAGCTCAATCCAAATCGAACGTGATCAGTATATTCGCCCCCTATTATTTGTCGAAAAAAATGAAATAAGCCAGTTCTTATTTGAATATAAGATCAAATATCGAGATGATTCTTCAAACTCTGACGAAGATTTTTTGCGCAATCAATTTCGCCACACCATCATCCCGCAACTGGAAAAAATCAATCCACAATTGATTAAAAACATTTCCAATTTGAGTAACCAAATCAGCGATGATTACCAGTACCTGGAAGTAGCTTCACAAAAACTTCTGGCTGATTTGATGATATCGGAGGACTCAGATCGAATAATTCTTGACCGCGAAAAATGGCTTTCGCTTCATCCTTCGATGAAGCGAATGACTCTACGACGAGCAATCGAGAAGATTGGTTCGTTAAAAAATATTTCAAGCATTCATCTGGATGAAGCGATGAAAGTAATCGAAAAAGGGGAGGGAAATAAGCACAAAATACTGCCAAATTCCAGTCTTTTCCAATCGAATAATTAGGCTGAACTGAAGGTGTCGGTTATGAGTTTTGGTTAATAATCTCGTAATACGCTATCTCTTAAATAGCTCTTTTTGATCTTGACTGAAAGTGTTGATCTAGCTTCTCTCATCTCCCTGGCAAATTCAACGTCACTTTCTTTATACGCAATTTTGTTTAATTGTGCAAATGTTACGCCAGGTTTTAGATATTGCTCAGCGCTTGGTAATGACTTTAATTTCTCATAAGGCATCATGTAGTCACTGGGTCTATAAATCTTCTTCTCTTTGCCTCTTTTGTCTGTGATGACCGTTACAAAGCCACAAGGGCGATGATAGTTGAGGTAAGCGTTGTAGAAATTTTGATAGAAATTATTGATCAATTTGTATGCGCCTTTTTGAATAAAACCATACCCCATTTCTTTTCTAATAATGGCATTGTTTTTAGTTTCAACCAAACCATTATCGTTACTTTTTCTTGGACGACTTTTACTCTGTTGGATATGTAATCGATTCAATATCTCCGCCACTGTTTTGTTAATAAATTCACTACCGTTATCGGAGTGAAACTCGAAAATGATAAAAGGGAAAAGATAAAGCATTGCTTCCAACGCTGGCGCCAAGTATCTCTCACTAATAACTGGCACACATACAACCACCTCCCACTGAGTTACCTCATCAACGAAGTTTATGTGATAGACACTCTTCCCAAGCTCATGATCATCTCCCTGGTGGACTGTATCGACACGAATGTAGCCTGGCCTACCATTTGGCGTTGGTTTTCTTCTCAGTCCAATGGGAACCGTTACAGGTTTGGTATGATGGTAAATTTTAATGATATTTTTATAAACAAAATGACCTCTTAAATTGTAGATGTGACTGATTGATATTTCTGATAATTTATTGAATTCAATATTGCCAAAATCTTCATATTCCCGTTTGTAAATTACTTTCATCGCAGGACCTGATAACACTCGAAATAGCTTATCAGTTTCGGCCATTAGCAATATATCTTGCCTTGTGTAGATGGATGAGAATTTTTCTCTTTTGTAAGTAGCGTTTCTAATATGTCCAGACTGCTGGTATTGGCAAACCAAGTTGTCTATCTGGGCATCACAATAACTTGTCATAATTTTCAAATACTTTTTGACAATTCCTTTTTCATGGCGTTTCAAAGTTTTGTATTTTAAAGATACCAGTGCCATTTCAATCCACTTGTAGGCTTCCTTTCTTTCAACTGCAGAAAAGCTAATAGGCTTGGGCGCTTTAATAAATTCCTCAATTTCTGCTACACTGAGTTGGCGCGTGTTTGTTATGTTGATAATCACATTTCTATCATAACCGACATGCGCACTTGCTTTCCAATGTTCTAATATGAGGCTCTAGCCTAATAATTCAATTGGAAAGCGATGCTCTGTTTAGCCTAATCTTGCATTGGAAGAGACTATTCCTTGCTTCTCTCAGTCCGAGATGGTAAGATTACCTTATCTAGGAAAAATTAGTTTAAGAGTGGAGTTCAATGAAAAAAAGTTACAATAAGTCAGCTATCTATATCATCGTTGCTGTGATCGCTTTGTTTTTGATATCAAGCTACGCCTTTCCCAAAACGGCCGAAGTCAAGAGCGTGACGCTCTCTGAAATTGCTCAAAATGTTACAAATGGAGAGGTCAAGTCGATTACCATCAAAGACAATCTAGTGACGGCGGAGCTCAATAATGGCAACAAGATCAAGGCCTTCAAAGAGAGCTCAGCGTCATTAAAGGATTATGGCATTACACCAGACAAGACAGCCATTACCGTCCAAGATACGACTGGGGCTGCAAACTGGACATATATACTTTCGATAATTCTCCCAGTTATTTTAATTGGTGGTATTATCTACTTCATGTTGCGATCAGCCCAAGGCGCCAACAGCAAAGCTATGAGCTTTGGCAAATCAACCGCTAAATTATTTATGGGTAAAGACAAGATTACCTTCAAGGATGTAGCAGGTGCAAATGAATCCAAAGAAGAGCTTTTCGAAGTTGTAGATTTCCTCAAAAATCCCAAAAAATATCAAGATCTAGGGGCTGAAATTCCTCGAGGAGTTCTCCTGATCGGTTCGCCTGGTACCGGCAAGACTTTGATGGCTCGAGCGGTTGCTGGTGAGGCTGGAGTGCCCTTCTTCTCCATCTCTGCGTCTGAGTTTGTGGAAATGTTTGTCGGCGTTGGTGCTTCTCGTGTCCGAGATCTATTCTTGAAAGCCAAACGCAATTCGCCCGCAATTATTTTTATCGATGAGCTTGATGCTATCGGTCGTCAACGTGGCTCAGGTCTCGGTGGTTCTCATGATGAAAGAGAACAAACTCTAAATCAAATATTGGTGGAGATGGATGGCTTTGAGACTACTGACAATGTGATTGTCGTCGCCGCAACGAATCGTCCAGATGTACTTGACCCCGCCCTTCTTCGTCCAGGTCGTTTTGATCGTCAGGTCATTATCGATCTGCCAGATAGAAAAGAGCGTGAAGATATTCTCAAGGTTCACACCAAGAAGAAACCTCTTGAGCCAGAGGTCAATTATACCAAAGTCGCATCAGCTACGCCTGGTTTTTCGGGCGCAGATCTGCGCAATATTGCTAACGAGGCCGCGATCCAAGCTGCCAGAGAGAACAAGAAGACTATCTCGCAACACAATTTTGATGAAGCGATTGAGAAAGTTATGATGGGGCCACAGAAAAAATCTCGCAATCTCTCTGAAAAAGAGCGTCGCATCACCGCCATTCACGAAGCTGGGCATGCTGTCGTCAGTCACTTTTTGCCCAATGCTGATCCTGTCCACAAAATCTCGATTATTTCTCGTGGTATGGCTCTGGGATACACTTGGAATATGCCACAAGAGGATAGAAGACTTCAGACCAAGGCTCAATTTGAGGACGAGCTTGGCTCATTGATGGGTGGCAGAGTTGCCGAAGAAGAATTCTTTGGGCTTGATTTTATTACTACTGGTGCTTCAAATGATTTGAAACGTGCGACTCAACTTGCACGCAAGATGGTGACTGAGTATGGCATGAGCGAGAAGCTCGGCTCGCAAATCTATGGCCACAAAGAGGAGATGCCGTTCTTGGGCAAGGATTATGCTGAGCATCGCAATTATAGTGATGAGACCGCCAAGTTGATTGATCAGGAGGTGAGTCGTTTGATTCAAGTTGGTCGTCAAAAAGCACAAGATATCATGCGCGCACATCGAGAAAATATTGAGAAATTGGCCGATGCCTTGATTGAGAAAGAGACTATCGAGGGGCCAGAATTTGAAGGTTTCTTCCCCAAACCTGCCAAAAGCGACAAAAAAGCTTAAATCAAAATTCTCAAGATTAAATTAAATGAAACGATTATTTAACATATTTTCCAAGGAAAACTCCGTTCGAACTGCAAGCGTGATTTTGATAATCACGCTTGCTTTGAGCAATGTCCTTGGCCTACTGCGTGATCGTTTTCTGGCACAAAACATTCATGATTTTGATCTCGATATTTATTATGCATCATTTCGGATTCCTGATCTAATCTTCAATTTTTTGATTCTCGGTACCATCACCTCGGCCTTTATTCCGATATTCTCTGAATACTTGGCTCGCAATGATCGAAAAGGTGCTTGGCACCTGACCAATCTTCTGATTAATGTCGCTTTGGCCTTTACTATTGTCGCGGCTATCTTGATGGCGATATTTATGCCAACTGTTACCCATCTGGTCGTGCCAAATTTTGATGGCCATCGCTTCGATGAGACAGTCCATTATTCCAGATTGTTGATGCTGACTCCAATCTTTTTTTCGATTTCATATATTCTCGGTGGCGTCCTCAATTCGTTTAAAAGATTTTTAGTTTATTCAATTGCCCCATTAGTTTACAATAGCTCGATTATCGTTGGCGCGCTTTTGGCGCAAAAATTTGGTATCGAAGGAGTTGTTTATTCTGTCATCGTTGGCTCTGCGCTTCATGCGTTTATTCAATTACCCGCAGTCATGCGACTAGGTTTTTCGTATCGAACAGTCTTTGATTTCAAAAATAATTCGATCAAACAAATTGTTCAGTTGATGTTGCCTCGGTCTATCAGTATGGGGGCAAATCAAATAATGCTTCTGATCTTTACTGCCATTGCCTCAGCTTTGGCCGCTGGATCGATCATGGCTTTCAATTTTGCCAACAACATCCAGACAATGCCGATTGTGGTGTTGGGGACCTCATTTGCGACCGCAACATTTCCGACTCTAGCTGAGAAAATCGCCAAAAAAGATTTCAACGGCTTTGCCTTCTATCTTGATCGCGCTATCCGTGTCATTGCCTTATTATTAATTCCCGCTTCGATTATTACATTTATTTTGCGCGCTCAAATAGTTCGCTTGATCTTTGGCTCAGGTAAATTTACTTGGGAAGATACGCAAATGACAGCGCTGACGTTGGGACTTTTTTCGATTTCATTGGTTGCTCAGGGATTAATCCCGCTCTTGGCAAGAGCCTTTTATGCCATGAAAAATACTCGTACCCCAATGTTTATATCGCTGGTTACAGTCGCAATTAGCGTCATTGGTGCATACACTCTGCCTTTATTGAATGACGTTATCCCCTCAACGGGACATTATTGGTCGCTTATTCACAGCTGCTTGACGGGTGTGGCGGCATTGGCGCTTGCTTTTTCTATCGGTAATTTCGTGAACGTACTGTTACTATTTTTCTATCTTGGTAAGATGCATCCTGAAATTTACAAAAAAGAGGTGCTAAGCTCAATCGGCAAGACCATCTTTATCTCGCTGATCATGGGCGTGGTAGTCTGGCTCACAATGCATAGTATGGTAAATATTGTCGATATGACAAGGTTTGTTGGCGTTCTAACGCAGGCAACTGTGTCTATTCTTGCTGGTATAGTCTCATTCTTGGTTTTGGGTAGATTCTTTAATAGTGAAGAGCTAACTTGGGCATTAACGCGAAAGATTAATGGAATCAAATCAACCGATTGATAAAGATAAAAGTCTTTCGACGGATCTCTTTGAGGGGATGCAAAAAGACTTTGATCGAAAATACAAAAGAGATTACATCTTGGTAGTTTCGCTGTTGATTGTGATTTTTCTAATCCCTATTTTTCTGATGGTTACTTTTCGCAGCAATTTTGAAATTGGAAATTTCTCTCTTGGTTCCAAAAAGCAAGATTTTAACTTTAGCGCACTTGTGAGCGATCAATCTTTAGAAAAGAAAACAGGGGAGAGCTTTAATGTTAAGATTACCGAGAAGCAACTTGCAGAAATGCTGGGGGTAGATTCTCCAGATTTTCCCCTACAAAAAGCTTCACTCAAAATTAATTCGGACAAGATCATTATCTCCGGGCGAAATGGTACAAGTCTCCTCGCATTGAAAATTGACATCGGACTGTTGCCAAAGGTTGATAATGGTAAAGTCACTCTGGAAATTGTTAGCATCGAGAGTTTGGGGGTGGTCGCGCCCAAACAAATTACTGATGCTATCCAGCCAAAACTCGCCAAAATGTTTGCGGATATTTACAGCGTTCCACCGAACATAACAATTTCAAATATAAATCTTGAGCCCAAAACAATAATCATTGTTGGTACTATAAAGTAGGGGAATATGGCCAAAGCGATACTGTTTTCTGATCTACACGAATCATACAAACAGCTTTACAATTTGGAAACTTTTTTGAAGAAAAATCCGGAGATAAAAATAGCAATATTTGCCGGCGATTTTCTGAATATGGGTGAGCCTGTTGGTTTTGTGAATCCATTTATGCGAGTTTTTGACGAGAACAAAGTTCGTCTCCTCTGGGTGCCGGGAAATAATGATTTCGGCCCAGCATATTTTAAACTTCGAAGTCGTTACCCATCACTTGAGGGTAGGGTAGTGGAGGTTGAAAAAAAAATATTTAGTGGGGTAGGGGGTTCGCCGGCGTCGTGGGAGGGGCAGTATGCTGGCGAAAAAATGATTGACATCGTTAGCATCGCTCAAACAATTTTTGTCTCTCATATACCACCGCCGGGATTATTTAATTATCAAAAAAATGATATTGACTCCCCCCTTTTGAATAAAAAAAATTCAGACTCCCCTGGTCAAATTGATATTGAAAATACAAAAATGCAACCTAGATCTTCTTGTTCAAACTCTCAACACACAACTTCAAAATACGCCTCTCCCCTCTCTCGCAAGCATTTTTCCAATGCGCCCCTTGTCCACATTTGCGGCCATATTCACAGTCAATGGGGCTGTGCAATATTGGGGCAAACAAAGCTCGTGAAGCTTGCTCCACTTGAGAATGGCCATTATGTTATAATGGATCTGGACGATTTGAGCGTTGAATTCAGGAGATTCCAGATGAATAAATATAATTTTGAAGATTAATAGAAGGGAATAATATGGATGAAATAGATTTAGAGATCAAAAAACCAACTTGGAAAATCTGGGAAAAGATAATTTTTGTAATAGTGGTATTATTGCTAGGAGTAGTTTTTTGGGCTGCGCTGAATGCAAATCTTGATGGTAACGGGCATTATTCATCTTCTGATTTCCCATTAAATTCAGCGATTTTTTCTACAATATTTCTTGGCTTTTTTGTGCTTTTGTTTTCACTTATTATTGTTAAAAGATTGAAGCTGTATGTCCTAGTTGTGGTAATAGTGACTATTATTTTGGGGACCATTGGCGGCGGTCTAGCTAAGCCATATTCGGATTATGTGGTAAACAATAGACTCAACAAAATACAAACAGATTTGCCTTTAGAAAAAAGTTTAAAAATTGAAAAGCTGCAATCGGACTCGCCAGTAATTCAAACTTTCCCAAATTCAATTCTGACCTGGAAAGATGATAGATATTTTTATTTGAAGGAGGATGGAACTTTGAGCCCTGTGCCAGATAACATGAATTCAGCCCTAAGTGACAACTCGAACTGGGGATTTACGCCAGACCAGAAATATCTAGTACTCAGATCTTCGAAAGAGATAACACAATGCCTTTGTTCAGAGTATTCTGGCTCCACGACAAGCCCATATTATATCTATGAGGTTAATTCGACAACATATTATAAGGCTTCTCCTGACAATGCTTCAAGAAGTTTGAACGAGATATATAAAACATCTGATGGGCAATTTCTGGTTCAATTATATGGGCCAAAAACGACTGATTATGGTCAAATTAATTTGCAAAATCTGACAATTACTTATTTAAATCAAACCGAAGGTGATAAGTTGGACAAAGGTGAGGTATCTAGGATTGCTGGGCAAAATACACCTAAAATAGAAGGGGTTGATCTCGCGAAAGGGCTTTACTGCAGCGGCTATACATGGGGGAAGGGCGATACTGTCGCCTATGGAAGTTCGGTTTTTTCCAACTTACAACGTATTTGCTATGTAGACAATATCCAAAAAATCGAATATCGATTATATCCGAAAGCAGAAGAAGACGATGGTTTTGGCATAGGAAAAATTGTTTCAATCTCGCCTGGTTTTCAACAGGATGATATCATGGTCCTTACCGAAACAGGACTTTATGTTTTTAATAAAAACACTCAGTCAAATTATCGAAAGATGGATATTGGAGTGATAGATTGCGCAAATTGCATTGGCTTTTATACACATTTTAAAAAATAAGGAATATATGAAACTAGGCGCCCACATTTCAACCGCAAAACCATTCTCTGATTCAATCATTCGAGCTCAGGAGCTTGACTGTGATTGCATGCAGATATTCGTCAATCCCCCACAACGGTGGAGTCCCTCGGTAATTCCCGCAGAAGAAGTTGCGAAATATTTGGAATTAAATAAGGATGTGAAAATTTCGCCGGTCATTATCCACAGTATCTATCTGGTCAATCTCGCCTCGGAAAATACCTTTTATTATGAGCAATCGATTGCCTCACTCATCGACGATATGCAAAAAGCGACCAAGCTTGGGGCAATCGGCGTTAATACACATCTTGGCTCGACCAAAGGTCTGCCATTTGGTCAAGTCTTGCCCAAAATCGTCTCGGCTATCAATGATATATTGGCTGCGACTGATGAAAAAGCGCTCTTCATTATTGAAAACGCTGCAGGTGCGGGAAATATCATAGGCGCCAGTATCAATGAAATATCAAAAATCATTAATGCGATCAACAGTCCTCGAGTGCGAGTCCTGATTGATACAGCACATGCTTTTGAATCTGGCTACAATCTCACAAATGCTGAAGGAATTGAGGACTTTTTGACTAAATTTGATCAATCGATTGGGCTTGATAAGTTGATTGGTTTTCATCTCAACGACTCAAAGACACCACTGAACTCCAAGCGAGATCGGCACGCGGATATTGGCTTTGGTCATCTCGGCGCTGAACCATTTGAATATTTGATCAAACACGAAAAGCTCAAAGATAAATTTGGGATTTTGGAGACACCGCAAGATGACATCTCTTGGCAAGATCAATTGGCGCAACTAAGATCGTATGAGGAAGTATGAAAATTGGATTAGCACTATCTGGCGGTGGTGTTTTGGGTGCAGCGCATCTGGGTCTTCTGGAGGAGATTGAGAAAAATAATCTAAAAATTGATCTAATAGCCGGCACCTCAGCTGGCGCGATTGTCGGTGGACTATTCGCGGCCGGTGGGACAAAATCAATTAATAATTTCCTACAAGATCTCAGAGACTTCGGACTGTTCGATAGCGCGAAATGGCTTTGGAATTTAAATGGTGACCGTATCTTTGAGCAGGTTCGAATTTCTTTGCGCAAAAATCTAGGCGTTTCAAAATTTGAAGAACTAAAGATCAAATTTGTCTGCAACGCTACCAATCTGAGCGACGGGACCATCAAGGTTTTTGACGCGGGCGATATCGCCGATGCAATTATGGCCTCAGCGGCATATCCTGGCGTATTTCAACCTCAAAAAATATCGGATCAATATTATATTGATGGTGGCATCACCGAGAATCTTCCCGTCCAAGTCGCCAAAGATTACGGGGCAGATTTTGTGATCGGCTCTTCTCTATACAATGTCAATAAATTTGCAAAAATCTCAGAAGAGGGGAAACTTAATGCAAATAGATTTGATATCATCATACGTTCTCTGGATATAATCCAGAAGGGGCTAGCAGACAAAGATATGAAAAAGTGTGATTTTATCTTCAATCCACCAGTGGAATCCTATAAATGGTTTCATTTTGATCGCCTCGATGAAATCAAAAAAATCGGTCAAGATTACTCGACCAAAAGATTCCCCCTCCTCACTAATGCATTAACAACCAAAAAGTCATCAAGCCTAATCGGTCGAATCTTCGGCAAATAAGTGCTCACCTTACGAAGTTGCATAAAAGAATAACTTTATTCTTCGAGCGCTTGTGGCCTTAGCAGCGACCTGCCTGACGGTAGGCAGGGAAGTCTGTTATAGGATGGCGAAGTAAAGTTCTCACTCCAAAACCACACCATTTGAACAATAAGTGTGTAAGGTGAATAAGCAAATTACAAAAAATAATTTTGCATTTTTTTGATAACTTGGTAAAATATATGCAATGGCAAATGAAAATTATCAGTTTTTATTGTCCAAAAGCACTCAGGCCAAAATAATTTTTGCCACTTTTTTATCTTTGTTTATTTTCTTTTCTGCAAGCGAGGCCAAGGCCTTCGACTGGACAGTCGGTCAGGGCAACAATCAGCACAATGCGGATTATTCCGATGAGTATATCTCATCACAAATTCAAGCATCATCGGTGCCAAAAACACTCGAAAATTATAAAATGCCAGTCTTCTCGGATGGCATTTTTGTTTTTTCCGAAAAAGCGAAAAATCCCGATAGATGGTTGGCTTATGCTGTAGACAAGAATTCTGGTACTGAGCTCTGGCGACTCACGGGCAATGGTATTTTGGGTTCTAGCCCGACAATCAGTGGCAATATTGTCCTCATTCCAACTGATAAATTAATTTGTCTCGACCTGAAAAGCGGTACACAAATATGGCAAATTGATCATGTTTGGCCTTGGCAATATTTCTCTGAGCCATTTGTTTATGCCGGCAAGGTCTTTGTCTGGCAACAAGCCAATATGACCGCAGATCTCTATGTCAAGTACCCCTTTTTTAGACAAACATTCTCTACGCCTGGGGTGTTGCTA
>JBAXQZ010000012.1:0-15578 GCA_037131475.1 bacterium
TAAAAAGATGATCACTATTTCCTGATGTTGGCGAGAATTGTTTTTAGACAGCCTGCATGCTTGGGAGAGACCAACCAATGAGAACACTAACGGGCTTTTAAGGGAGTTCTTCCCAAAGGGCTCATCATTTGATAAAGTAACACAGAAAGATGTTGACAGAGCTATCAGGCTTATCAACAATAGGCCAAGAAAACGACTTGGCTACCTAACACCCCACGAAGTTTTTGTTAAAAGTTGCGTTTCGGACTAGAATTCACCTTTAACTCTTTGATTTTTTTATCTTTTATCTTTATAATAAGATATATAATAATAAATTTAGGAGTTAGCATGTCTGACAAAATTTCAAAAGTTATCGTTGATGCCGATCTTTGCATTGGTTGTGGTGTTTGTGAAGGAATCGCTGAATCCGAAGGTTATTTCAAATTAGTTGACGGTATCTCCGAAGTTGAGGTTGATGATTACGACAATGTTGACACTGATTTGATTGATCAAGCCATCAATGATTGTCCAGTCGGTGCAATTTCCAAGGAAACAGAATTCGACGAAACTATTTAGTTTTAAATAGGGGCGAACAATGGAGGGGACAGTAAATTTAAAAGCATTATTTATTTCTTGGTGGTACAAGGAGGGTCAATTCAAGATTCTCAATTACATCAAGCATTATTTTGCGTATATATATGACATGTTTTCTATCAAGATCTGCTTGACCACTTTGTTTGCCGTCTGGCGCAATGATACCGCGACAGCAGCTTATGGTAGTTCACTTGATGTTCGATATCAGGCGTTTTTGATGAGGCAAGTCTCGAGGTTAATTGGCTCCACCATTAAATCGGTGGTAATTTTTGTTTATCTCCTCGTTGCATTTGGCTCACTTATCTTCTTTGGATTATTTCTAATTATCTGGCTTGCCTTCCCTGCTGTGATAGTCTTGCTTTTTCTGGTTGGCCTAGGTTACCTTGTGGGGGTTTTGTGAATCAAAATATTGAATTAAAAGTAGCAGATACGATTGTTGGCGAGGCCGCTAGGCTTGATCTCAAATTCTCTACGACAAATTTCAAAATGTTTGCTTTTTTTGTCTGGCTCTTGGGGATTGCTCCTACTGTACTACTATTATTGAACTTTCTTTTGATAATTGAATTTATCAAGCCCATTATAGGGTTGGCTTTTATGGGCTTGGCATCTATGCTAAGCTATTTTGCGCTTCGGACCTTCTTTTTCGGTAAGGTCAAATATCCCAAATTGACAACTCTGATGGATATCAAAACAAAGATAGACGCAGGGGGCGCTGTCAATATTTACTCTATTTTTTCCTTTCATTTGGCCAAGGCAACTTATCCTCTTTTCAGGACAAAAATTTTGAGTCAAATTACTACCAAAGATCTGATTATCTCTTTGCTCGAAACAAAAGATATTATCTTTATTCTCAATCGTCTCGGGATATCGGTAAGTTCTCTCAGGGAATCACTTCACGATTATCAAGGGCAGGCGAATATTATCCCGTACTGTGTTCGATCTGTGGATATCGCGATTGCCGAAACTCATCATCAGATTGAAACAGGGGATATATTTATTGCTCTATGCGAAAATGACCCGTTCTTCAAGCAGATGATTATGAATTTGAAGCTAGACATTACGGACATCTCGCATTTGGTTTATTGGCGAACTAAGATTGTGAGGGATATTCTTAAGCAAAAAGATTTTTTTAATCCTGATAAATTCACTATCAACGGCGGTATTGGCCGAGATTGGGCCTCGGGTTATGATAATTTCATCCGTCAATATTCAACAGATTTGACAGAGTCAATGCGACTTCATGGCGGGGGAGCGGAGATAGTCGGGCTCGAGAAAGAGGTCAAGGAGATAGAAGAGTCAATGCTGCGTCAGGGCGCTGGCAATGTTATTATTGTCGCCGAGGCTGGGAGTGGCAAGAAGACCGCTGTTCTCGCTTTTGCAAAGGCTATCGCCGAGGGGCGGATATCGGCCAATCTTGCGTTCAAGCATGTCATTGAAGTTCATTCTGAGGCAATACTCGCAAGCGATCCCAATGAAATCTCTGCAAAAATGCAAAATATTTTTAATGAAGCGGTAAATGCTGGCAATATTATTTTGTTTTTTGAAAATATCGGCAATCTTCTCTCCTCTGGCGGAGGCGGAAAATTTGATTTGACCGAGGCAATCTTGCCATATCTTGATGGCTCTATCCATATTATCGGTAGCTGCGATATCGAGACCTACAATCAAATTATCCTAAATAACAGTATTTTAGCCTCAAAATTGACTCGAGTGAGTATTCATGAGCCTGCGAGAGAGGATATGATCCGTATTATTGAAGATAGCGTTGGCGGTATAGAATATCGAACGGGCGCAATTATATGTTATGAAGCGATCAAGATGACGATAGACGCGGCTGATAAATATGTTTTTAATATTCCCAATCCCGAAAAATCAATCACGCTTCTTGACGGTGCCGTGGCTAAGGCAGTTTCTGAACGTGGCAAGACAGTAATCCTGCCCAAAGATATTATGAATTACGTCGCCGAAAAATTTGATGTCCCAACGACCGAGGTCGGGGAGGATGAGAAGGCGAAGCTTCTGGGATTGGAGGGCGTCATGCACGCATCGCTTATCGGTCACAACGAAGCGATCAAAGCTATTGCTTCAGCGCTTCGCCGAGCTAGGGCCGGCGTCACGGACACCAAAAAGCCAATTGGTTCTTTTCTCTTTCTTGGGCCTACTGGTGTGGGTAAGACGGAGGCTTCCAAGGCATTGGCCAAGGCCTACTTTGGTGGCGAAGAGCGTATGATTCGTTTTGATATGTCTGAATATCAGAACAAGGAGGATATTTATCGTTTGATTGGCTCCAATCTGCACGGAGAAATGGTCCAGGGTAAATTATCGATGTCTGTTCGTGAGCATCCCTTCTCGTTGGTGTTATTTGATGAGATCGAGAAAGCCAATCGTGATATTTTGGATATCTTCCTGCAAATTCTTGATGAGGGACATATGACTGATGGCAATGGACATATCGTATCTTTTACCAACACTATTATTATCTGTACCTCCAACGCTGGCGCCAACCTTATCCGCGAGTCTATACAAGGAGGAGAGAATTATGAAAAAGCTAAGAAAGAATTGGTTGCTTATCTTCAGGACAACAACATTTATCGACCGGAATTCATCAATCGTTTTACTTCCGTAATTGCTTTTGCACCTCTCTCTCGTGAGGAAATATATCAAGTTGCAACACTGATGATAGAAAGACTCAAGCAGACGGTCTATCATAATCGTCAAGTTACGCTCGAGGTCAATCCTGATGCTGTAATCAAATTAGCTGAGCTAGGCTACGATCCACTGATGGGCGCTCGACCAATGGGTCGCGTCATACAGGAAAAAGTCGAAAATCTCTTGGCCGAAAAACTTCTAGCAGGGCAGCTCAATCAAGGCGATACCTTCACCCTAACCTTGCAAGATATAGTATAAATAAACTCAAAATAAACGTAAATACGAAATAAGCATAAATACGAAATACGAAAAATACCAAATTTACGAAATGAATGGCATACTGAATACAGATTTCTCAGATAACAGATAATAGTACAGATAATCATTTTGTCATTCCTGGCTGCCACTTGAGACCAGGAATCTTAATTACTATAGCTCAAGATCCCGTTTCATCCGCTTACAGTACGGGATGACGTCTTTCATTGTTTTGTTATTCTCGAGACGAGCGGTACAATCTCACTCACACTCCACATCCTGTCATTATCGGGCTTGACCCGATAATCTATGGGATAGACAATCCGCTTTTGCTCCTTTAGCCCTGATTTATACATAAATATATAAATATAGATTGGATTTTACTATTACCAATTTATGCTTATATTAGAGGACAGGGGGGACTCATTCCGAAGTCGTCCCCCTATCCTCTAATAACTCCAACCCCCCACACGGGGGAAGAAGTCGCCACTTCTCATAAAAAAATAAACTCCCTTCGGTCAAACAGTATTTTTTTAAGATGAAGTGGCACTATTATATAGCTCCACTTACCGCCAACCACAAACTGCAAACTGCAGACTGCAAACTACTAACCGCCAACCGCTAACTACTTATGTATATAGACCGGAGTGCCAACATCTGTCCAATTATATACGTTTTCAGCGTCTCCTATGCCGAGTCTGACGCAACCGTGTGAGACTGGTGTGCCCAAGTGGGCTTGCCCCTCTTTGTAGCCATTTGGCCACTCTGGTAGCTCATGGAGGCCATATCCACCGTCTGCGAACTGTTCCCACCATGGCATCCATAAGCTAGATGCATATGACCACCTGCGAGGATCTTTGTTTTGAATCGCAAAAGATCCAGTCGGCGTAGGTGTTGATGGCTTACCAGAAGAGATTGTGAAGCAATCTATCAGTTTATCAGTCTCAACTCGGCATAGTTTCTGTGTCGAAAGATCGACATCAATATATTTGCCAACAAAACGATTGAGCTCGACGTTATCACTCTCTACTTGAACTTGAATCTCCTTTGGCTCGACGATATTCACGGCCAAAGTGATTTGTGATGCATTCGGTTGCCCCATTGCATTTTTGATGTCTGCCAAGGCTTGATCTAGATTTAGATATTTACCCTGCCGACCTTCTTCGATCACGCTGCCGTTTGAAGCGTTAATCTTGCGATTGACGGTTGTGACTTCAATACCAACGCCAATTTTGTTGAGGTATGCCTTGATGTTGCTATCGTTGAGCGAAGCTGCAACTTGGCCGTTGTTGTTGATGAAGCTAATCCAGTAGCCGACGTCTCCGCTATTTGGCTGAAAGGTCTTGTCTTCGTATTTTAGTGTAATCTTTTTGTCGAGGTAGCTCTGGGCTGCTTGCTTTGCAGTCAGGAAATCTGCACTTTGAACTGCCGGTGCCACGGTCTTATTTTTCAATATAACCTTCTTGGTGAAATTTTCAGAGCGGAATATCTCGACAATTTGATTGTTCAAATCCGAAATATCCACAGTCATGCCATTTTGCCCCGCTGTTTCTTTGATTGTACCGTTCTCAATAATTAATGTTGCGTCAATCGGCGCATTGTTGAGTTGGTCAATTGCAATACTTACAAAATTGTCAAATTTTGCCTGGTTGGTCTTGATTGTCGGCTCGAGATTTGTTTCCGAAAAAATGGTTTTTGAAGCCTTGGCGATCTCACTTGTTATTTTGATGTCGCGACCAACGCTAAAACTATCCTCAGCAATTTTCTTGAGGTCATAGCCGACGCCCGTGTCGGTCATCTTGACCTTGATTGTCTTGCTATTGCTCTGTATAGAAAATTCTTGATTGAGGAGCGCGTCTTGTTTGGTTTTTAACGCGTTATTGAGCTCATCAATGTTTTTACCTGAAATATTTTCGTTGAAAATATAAACGTTGCGGTACACTTTGCCAGCATAGGCTTTCTGATAATAGATAAAAGCTGCTGCTAGTAGCGCTAGGACAAGAAAAATTACAATAGAACTGACAAGGCCGATTTTTTTAGTCATGATTTTGTATTTTTTTTTAATATAAAAATAAATGAGTGCAAGAAATATTCTTTACATTTATAAGTATATCAGACCACAATTGAAGGGACAATGCCCTGAGTTATTAATCAAAAACTAAATATGATTTTGCGCCTTCGTTGATGTTCTTGGCATCAAAATTATGTATTGCATTAAACAGAATCTCAAAATCATAATGATAATTTTCACCCAGTCTAGTGCCCGGATCATTGGTGATAAATCCCGTTTGGTCATAGCCGGTAATTACGAGCATGTGGTAATTGGGCCCACCATTTTTGAAATTCGGGTTGAGCAATAGTTTTCCAGCAGCCCCAACGATCACTGGATGTCCATCCGATAGCTCCTTTTTGATGTCATCAATTGAGACGTTTGTTTTGACAATTCCATTTGTCTTGTCCAAATTGTTTGATGCTATCTGATTCAATTCCTCTAGGGTGACACTGGGGGTAAATCCAACTTGATTTTCGTAATCAATCATATTTTTGATCTCAAGGTCGGCTGATTGCTTGGAGTCAAATTGAGTTTTACTCAAATAATGATTAATCATCAGCAAACTGGCTTCTTCACATGCGTCTTCATGGAGCGCGTCCCAAACACCGAGTGGTGCTTGAGAGGTGAATGGTACATCAATTTTGGCCGTTTCAGCTATAATGGCAGTTTTGGTATTGGGAATAGCACTGTTTTGGTTTGCATTTAAAGTATTACCATACTCAGAGTCATTATTATTCGAGGACGGTTCATTCAGATTGGATTGGTTTGTGTTTAATATATTAATTGTGCTATTTGGCTTCAAAATTAATCTGCAAAATAGAATAAGTGCTACTGTCAGAATAATTAGAATAAGTGATTTAAAATACAGAGAAATTTTCTTGGATTTTTTCATAATATGTGGAAGTTATTTTTTGAATATAAAAAAACGTCACATTGAGCAACGTAAATAATGAAGGATATATTCGTTTGATCTTGAAATTTTATTTCGTCGATACAATGTATGAAGGTTGGTGGGCCTGGCAGGATTCGAACCTGCGACCAACTGGTTATGAGCCGGCTGCTCTAACCGCTGAGCTACAAGCCCCCATACCTTACTTCCATAATATAGCAGTTGGTAGACCAAAATTCAATGGCAAGGAAAGGCGGACAATATGTAATTTAAAATTTAGAATTTAAAAATGGGCGTCATCCTGAGGTGCTGAAGGATCCCGTCACAAGCGCAAGCGCATCGAAAATGCCTTTCTCTTTGTCATCCCGTACTGTAAGCGTGAGATACGGGATCTTGTGCTATGGTAATTAAGATTCCTGGTCTCAAGTCGCAGCCAGGAATGACAAAAATGGGGCGTCATCCTGAGTTATCGAAGGATCTAGAGCATGGAACTAGTGCTCGTTTGGAATATATCGTATCACTAGATTCTTCACTCTAGCTTACTTGTTCAAAATGACAAATACTGATCTAAATTTCATAAATTGGTCATTAAGAATTGAAAAATTATTTGATAATTGATAATTGAAAATTAATTCATATTATTCTTCGACTCCTTGAGGCCTGAGGGTTGAGAAGTTCTCAATTATGCATGATCGAACTATGCGTATGTGAAGCAACTGCGTAAAAAGAAAAATTCATTTTTAGCTTCAATATCTATATTAAAACAACATTATATCCATTTGACTATTGACAAAAGGTTGCATAATTGATACAATGATATAATTTCTTAAACACAAAAGTATGAAAAATTCACACAAAAAACAAAATACAAGCACAAAAAATTCTTTGCCGATTAAAATTTCAAAGATAACGTTAAGTTTTGCATTAACTTTACTTATATTCTCTGCGACCTTGACAGCATTTGCTTCGCCAATTACCGAAGAGAACGTTTTGAAGAATATTAACGACCAAAGAATTATCAATAATTTAAAGCCGCTTAAAATTGATCAAGATTTAAACCGAGCCGCAACTCTAAAGTCAAAGGATATGATAAACCGAGATTATTTCGATCATTATGCTTTTGGTCTTTCACCATGGGTCTTTATCCGAAATGCTGGATATGATTATGACGAGGCCGGTGAAAATCTGGCCATGGACTTCGTAACTTCTGAAGGCATGGTTAACGCTTGGATGAACTCGCCAAAACATCGTGACAACATTCTCAATGCCGATTATCAGGATATCGGTGTCGGTATCGTCAAGGGTGAATTTACACAAGGTGAGTCCACTCACACTACTTACATGGTGACCAATATGTTTGGCACGAGAAAGACCGATATAAGTCAAATATTCACAAATGTTATCTCTAGATTTACTCGTTTCTTCGGTTTCTAAAACATTGAAAATTGTGGATAACTAAAAAAGTGGCTCTCCCTGAGTCACTTTTTTAAATGTTTGACAACGCCTATAAATCCCGATAAGCTTGTATTTGTACACGCCTGACCTATGGTTATGAAAAGTATGAAAAAGTATGAAAAAAGCTATGGGAAGTGCACAAAAAACGTCCTAAAAACAAAGAAAAGAATTTTCTAAGTCAATAATGGTTTGGAAATAACGATCAAAACAAAAATGCTTACGGTGCGAGTGCGCTCGATATAGATAGAGTTTCTTGCCAATAGAGCTGCAAGAACTTTTGTGCATAAAAAAAGTGTATTTATTGCTCTTTGGGAGGGAACATTTGAGTTTATTCGAGAGCAGAACTCTATTTTTGGTGCTACATATATTAATAATAATTAGGAGCGATTATGAGAACATATTTTAAAAAACCGCTCATTTATATCCTAGCGATGATGATGGTAATACCAACCACCTTCGTAACAGGATTTTCAAAAGCGGAAAAGGCAATGGCCTCTGTCACGGACGGTGTTTGGATCAATGAATTTGTAGCCAACTCTAATAATCCCAGTAGCGACTGGGCCGAGTTGTATAATTCGAACAATTCAGATTTCTCGCTTAATGGCTGGTCAATGAAGGATAGCACATCAACTATGAAAACATTTGCTGTGTCTGACAAAATTCCAGCAAAAGGATTTTTAATTGTGGATTTGTCGAATAGATTAGACGCAGCGAGCGACGAGATTCACCTTGTTGATAGTAGTGCCCTAGATAGTGATTTTGTGAAGTATGGAATAGTATCTTTGGCCGCTCCTGTTGCGGGCGAATCTGCGCATAGAGTCATTGATGGTGGTTCGGCATGGGTAATTGATAGCAGCATTACGAAGGGTTATTCTAACGACGTTACCCCGCCAGCCCAACCCGTTATCAACCCAGTTGTCTCTCCAGTCAATGCAGATACCCAAGTAATTTCTGGAACAACTGAGGCTTTTGCAACAGTAACTATTAACAGTGGATCGGGCCCTTACTCTCAGGCAACTGATGTCACTGGTGCCTTTGCTATTACTGTTGGTTTAAACCAAGATGCGGTTAACGCCTTTGGTTTAATCGCGAAGGACCTGGCTGGCAACTCGACTAATACTGCGTTTTTCTCAATCAGAGAGGACTCAACAGCCCCAACTATTCATCTAGTCGGATCGCCTGATGTTACTATTGAAAAGGGAAGTGTTTATACAGATCTTGGTGCCACATCGGTCAACAATATCGATGGCAATTTGACCGGACAAATTGTTGTTGTAAATCCAGTTGATGTAAACACTGTTGGTGACTATACTGTTACTTACAATGTGAAGGATGCTGCTGGAAATGCCGCCACCGAAGTTACTAGAACGGTTCATGTCGTTAATACTCTTCTCCTCGGTGCTGTTGCTGCTCAAGATTTCGGAGTCGTCGATTATGCTACTGGCCTAGGTCAGCTCAAAGGCTATACCGCTGGTTTTGGTTTAACTGATGCCACATTTGATACTGCACAGTCAATCGTAGTCAAGCTTTACGGTGCTAGCGATCAACTATTGCAAACCAACACCGTGATAATGACAAAAATTAATACATTAATTGGCGCAACAGCTATTTCTTCACCATTTGATGTTTCTGGAAACTTTGATTATGTCACAGATGGATATTGGACCAATGCTCGTGAAACTGAATATGGTCAAAATATTCCAGCTGTAAAAGTGGTTATTACCGTTACTTTAGCTAACACCAAAGAAGTCACCGCAGAAAATATTAATTTAGTCGGTGATCCATCGACAATAACTCTCCTTGGCGCAGTTGCCGCTCAAGATTTCGGAGTCGTAAACTATGATACAGGCCTAGGTCAGCTCAAAGGCTATACTGCTGGCTTCGGCTTGACTGCTGCGACCTTTGACACCGCTAAGTCAACGGTAATTAAGCTTTATGCAGCGAATGGTCAACTATTGCAAACGAATACTGCGACACCAAAGCTTGCCACGCTAATCGGTGCAACAGATATCTCTTCTCCTTTTGATGTTTCTGGAAACTTTAACTATGTCACAGATGGATATTGGACCAATGCTCGTGAAACTGAATATGGTCAAAATATTCCAGCTGTAAAAGTGGTGATTACCGTTACTCTGGCTAATGGTAAAATTGTCACTGCAGAAAATACCAATCTGGTCGGCGATCCTGCAACAATCTTAAATGTAACTCCTCCAGAAATTATTGTCACCGCACCTTCATATTCTGTCTCAGCTGTTGATAAGACTATACGGGTTAATTGGACCGGGACTGGCGCAGAACAATACAAGATCGTAATTAATGGTCCAAGCGGCTACGTCGATATTATTCAAGCAAATTCAGGCAATGATTTGAATTTCAATTATACCAAACAATATATGCTTGATAATTATGGCACATACACTGTCTCGGTAAGTGCAATCAAGGGCGGTAAATTGTCAAAAAGCACTGGTTCACAGACAATTATTCTCTCTGCGCCAGTTGTTACTACTCCAGCTCCAGAGCCGACTCCAGAGTCAACCCCAAGTTATAGCGTCGCACCTCATTCAGTCAAGGCTGCTGGACCAGCTGTCGCGGCTACCCCAGTGCCAAGTGATGATGATGGCAAGATCAAGGCTGCTGAAGAGACAGCTCCAGGAGCAGAGGAAGATGATGTTAATTGGACACCTTGGATCGTACTTTTCATTCTGATTATGCTCGCAGGTGCTGCAACAGGCGGATATTTCTGCTGGTTCAACAAAGCCGAAGTTGTCACAGTGGTTAAGAAATCTAGCAAAGCGGTAGTCAAGACCAAGGCCAAAGTTACTCCCAAAAAGATTGAGCCATCTAGCAAGAAAGCCAAACGTTGGTAATCTCGCCAAGAAGATGATGATCGAAAATAAGCTCCCGAAAGGGGGCTTATTTTTTTGATATTTTCGCGTTATAATGTAAATGAAAAAGTATCAATATGAAAAATAATTTATTTGAAAAATCGAAAGACAAGCTTGAACAAATCCTGCCGATGCGGCTAGGAAGCCTTGCCCTGTTTGCATTTATCTTGTACATGTTTTTTATTGTTGGACGATCGGTCTGGGCAAATTACAATTCAAATAAAAGCATCGAGATTGAAGCGCAAAAAGTCGTGGCACTTGAGGAGCAAATCCAGTATCTCAAGGATCAGATAAGCTATTTTGAGACATATTCTTTTAAGGAAAAAGAGGCTCGTGCCAAGCTTGGCTACAGGGCGCCAGGAGAGAGCGTTCTGAGTTTGCCAATTGACAAAGAGGAGGATAAATTTGCCGATAGTGGTCTCACTGAAGCGGCTTTGCGAGTACCAAATTACAAAATGTGGAAAAAGTATTTTTTTAATAATTAATATAGTATATAATATAGAAAACGTTATTTATTTAAGAGAGGGAAGTCAATGAAATCAGTATTATTTAAATTGTCAGGCGCGATTTTCAGTCTATTATTAATCACCGCCGTATTCTTTGCCTCAACTGCATATGCAGCTGACGCGGCTGGAGCTGTACCATTTCCAAAACGAATGATAACTTACAAGGGGACAACTGCCCCGATCAAAGCTTATCTTGCTAGTGAGCAGGCGAGTGCAGACAAATTTGCTGATTTTTCCGCAAAGCTTACGAAATCTTCGGAGGCATTGCGCATCTATATCACTACCGAAAATCTAGTTAATGGCGACAACGAAATTGGTAAATCTGGTGACCAAATCTTTGGCCGCAACAAAATCAAAAAGTTTTTTATCGGTCCTGACAAGAAAAAGATCAAAGAATTGCAAACCACTCTCAATCTCGGCCGCAATCGAATCAATCAGCTTACAATCATCAAATCACAAATCGAGAAAAACCAAACGCCAGAGCTTGCCACGGAGTATTCAACTCTAATTGATGAAATAACTGCAAACAATTCAACCCTGACAGATGCCATAGATAAAGAAAGTAAAAGCTTCTCACTATTTGGCTGGGCGATTAAGTAGTTCACAGTCAGTAGTTAGCAGTTGGCAGTCAGCAGTTTGTGGCCAGTAGTCAGCAGCCTGTCATTCTCGGGACCATATCTTGTCATTATCGGACTTGCGCTTCGATTACACTCACGCCCTGAGCGACAGTCGAATGGGATCCGATAATCTATGGGATAGATAATCCACTATTCGTTATTCACTATTCACATTTCATTATCCTGTTCTTGTGCGTCATCTGAACTGGTTTCAGGATCTGGCGGCTAATTGTGGTCAAAGATTTCCCTGCCTACCGTCAGGCAGGTCCGCCGGTTTCACCGAGTCGAAATGACAAAGGAGAAAGGTTTTATTATTGCGCTCACGCTTGTGACGGGATCCCGTATCTTGCGTTCGACTGCGCTCTCTTCGAGTCTGAGCGATGAGGGCCGCTCACCTCAGAGTCGATGACAGCATGGTGAGTGGAATCGAATCCACAAGAATACAGTCCGGGATGACACCCCTTATTTTTTTAAATTTTAAATTTTAAATTTTAAATTGCTTACTGCCAACTACTAACTATCTACCCAAAACTCCACTGCTTCTTGCTCAAAATAATTATTTATGATAAGATACACTTGTTGATGCGGGGTGGAGCAGTCCGGTAGCTCGCGTGGCTCATAACCATGAGGTCGTTGGTTCAAATCCAACCCCCGCTACCAAGCTTAGCTTGGTGAAAAGGACGCTCACAACGCTTAGCGTTGTACAAGAGACGCTTAGCGTCCTACCAAAATTAGCTGAAAGTTTTTAAAGTTTATAAAGTTATAAAGTCAGATTGCTTTACAAGCTTTATGAACTTTTTACTTTATAAACTCGATATGGCAGGGTAGCTCAGTTGGTTAGAGCACAGGACTCATAAGCCTGGGGTCGTGGGTTCGAATCCCACTCCTGCTACCAAAACAGACGCAAGGCTTTGAAAGATCGGATATTGCGCTGTAGTATTGACTAATTGCCGGGTTCAAATAGTCATTTCCTGAATATACCAACCCAGATGAAAATATTGAACCCAAGAGGACACGCTTCTGTCCAAGATCAGAATTCCTGTAAGTTTCCGGAAGATTTAAAAGCTTGGTTTTGATAAATTCTACAATTTTTTCTAAATTATATTTCTCTATCAGTTCGTCATTTTTTGTGTATTGAATATCTTTGACTTTGCCCTCAATCATCTTATTTTGTTCTTTAAAGATCTCGTCAGAATAAATTCCTGAGAGATTTTTTTCGATTAGAGCTTGCCTGAAATCATAAAGCTTTTTAAGTTCGGTATCAGCCTGTTCTCGTCTCTTTTGCAAGCTTGAGATCCTCTCAAGGTATTTCTTGCGCAAATAGGCAGCAAGTAAGTCAATTGCCTTTGGTTTCAATTCAATTTTTCCGACTAAACTCGCTGTCGCTTCTTCAAGCTTTCCTGTCGCCACAGTAGAGCCCTTACAGCCTTTGGGGCAGAAATAGTAGGCGTAATGTTTGGTTCTGCCCTTGCTCCAGCCACCAGTGATAGAAGCACCACATTTTGGACATTTAACTATTCGACGCAGTGGGAAGTCGGCATTGTCTCGACTTCGTCTAGCAAGCTGGATCTTTATATTAGTATTTCTGCCATCTAATACTGCTTGAACCTTGTAATACAATTCTTCGGTGATCATTGGTGGATGCTGGCCCTGAACTTCAAGACCATATTTCTTCGAGATTACTTTACCAGTATAAAATTTATTGCGGAAGATTCTGTTTAACATTTGAGGGTGGAGGACGGTTTCCTTGCCGTGACGATTTCCTCCCTTGATTCCCTTCTTCGCCAGTATCACAGTCATCTCTCTCAATGTTTTTTTACCGCCTCCAATCAGTTTCCAGGCATTTGCCATAATTTCGAATGTCTCGGGATCTTTTGCGACATAACCGTTTTGGTTGAGATAACCAAGAGGAACATAGCCATTATTAAGTCCAGCCATAAATCTTGCCCTCATGCCATTTTTTGACCGCTCGCTTCGGACATCATTATCCATTTGGGCAAATCCAGCCAGCATTGTTTCCACAAATTTCTCAGTTGGGCTGTTTCCTGTTGGCTCAGTTGCAGAAACAAGTTTAATGTCACACTCAGCCAATTTCTTTCTGATTGCCAGATAGTCGGCTGTTTGGCGTGACATGCGATCTAGTCGATAGACAATGATCATATCGATCTCTCTTTTGTTCTTCTGGCAAAATGCCAGCATTTCTACCAATACGGGTCTTCCCTTGATGGTTTTGGCCGATCTTCCTTCCTCGCGAAAGATTTGCATAACTTCGACCCCTCTTTTCTCAGCCTCTTTCTTGCAGATCGCTTCCTGCGTGTCGAGTGAATAATTATCGACTTGATCCTCGGTTGAAACTCGCAAATAGACCACAGCCTTTCCGATTGTTTGGTTTCTTGTGAGCAATGTTTGGCTCATTCTACCCCCTCCCTTAATACCTCTATCAATGTTTTATTATCAAAAATTTGCTTTTCAAATTCATCAAGCCAAGAGTCGATCAGATATTGAAATTCGGCGAGATCAGACTCCAGCTCGGTGTCTGAAATAGCTGTTACGATATCACCAAGAACTCGTCGGGCTTTAATAAGTTTCGTTTCCTCTTGCTTTGTTGGGAATATCGATTGCAGTGTAATTTCTAGACCGGTTTTGTAGTCCTCAATTCTGCCGTCAAATGATGGTGTCTCGTATCTAGCAGGGGAACTGAAATTAGTCGTTGACTGTTGATCAATCTTTTCTCTTTGGTTCAATATTTGTGTTTGACATGGACCCATTTGACCCTCCTAAACTATCACCTTGGTGATATATACTATACCCAAGGTGATAGTTGTCAACAAAAAAACAGGCAAATTATTATCAAAAAATTCAGTCCTATAAAGGAAAATAGGCGGTTCAATATTTAGTGCAAAAGGAAGACGGTTAATTAATATTTTCCCAAATTTCTCCGCCCAAACCGCTCAGCTTAACATTTTCAAGAAGCGCAAACTGAAACTTGATCTTTGAATCTTCGTATTCCTCTGATCTAATCCTTCTGGCGTATCTTTTGGCATAAATAAGTAGATAGAGTGAAGGACATACAAAAAGGAGGGCTGGAAATTTTCCGCTAACGTTGTCCTCCCAGATTTCGGAGTAGTAAAAATCAAAATATCTTTTGATTTTGCTTCTAATCAGGATTGTTGAGGCATACCTATCGATAATTTCGACAAAGTAATACTTTGTCATATTTTTTGTGCTAGCTCTCATTGCAAGAATAAGATCGGGTTTAATTTTTGTCTCTGCAAGGAAACCATATTCTGAATATGGATCGACTAATTCGGTTTTAGTTATGATTGTACAAATTGCTGCTTTGTTTATATCCAAAAATGATAAGCTGATCTCGCCAAGAAAAAGCGCATCAGAAATATAATGTTCTGCTGGTCCTGCCTTTGCCTCTATCTCAATCTTTTTAAAATACGTTCTGGTGACAATGTATCGTATTTCCAAATAGGCGAGACTATTTGGGGCAAGATAGTAAACAGCCGGCAGAGTTCTTTCGTAGTAGCCATTTGACCAGATCCTCTTGATGTATTCTTTTTCTGTTAGATCTTTAAGCCAACTGTTTATTCTTCTGTGATCTTTGTGTTTTAGAAATGATTGAATTTGGATTCTGTATACTGGTACCAATAATCTGTACAACTGCATTAGATGTCAAAAGATGATAAA
>JBAXQZ010000013.1:0-15362 GCA_037131475.1 bacterium
ATCGGGTCCATCCTTCGCCAAGGCTACGGACGGCACGGCAAGCCCGATAATGACAGACGGTGGGGCGTGAGTGCTTTGTATCGTTGATTCCGATAATAACGGATGTTAATTTAAAATTTAAAATTTAAAAACTTTGGATTTGTTTGTGATTTCGGATTTGATAATTGATAATTTGATAATTTATTTGAAAATTGAAAATTGCTGTGCCGTCCGTAGCTTTATGCGAAGGATGGATAATTGAAAATTTATCTGTATTCCCTTGCTATATTTTCCCACAACATTTTTTGTACTTCTTGCCACTCCCGCAGGAACACAGATCATTACGTCCGATTTTTTTGACATTCTTTGCTTGAGTCGTAGTACCATTACCAGCAGATTCTTTCATTCGATCAAAAACTGATTTACCCTGTGAATTAATCTTTGGTGCATTATTATTTTTTTTCGAGGCTACCTCGATTTGACGGGCAACTTTCAGATCTTCTTTGTCGTGATTTTCGGCGCCAAAAGTCTCCTCGCTGGGTGAAATGTAGTCCACTTTAATATCTTCCTTAGGTGCTGGTTTGCTCACTTGCATTTCAACCTTGAAGATTGTGTTGGCAACAGTGGTATCAATATTATTTAATAAGAGATCAAACAAACGATATGCTTCCTGCTTATACTCAACCAACGGGTCACGTTGGCCATAACCACGCAAGCCAATACCAGTCCGTAATTCATCCATAGTCGTCAAATGCTCAACCCACATCACATCGATAGTCCGTAGATAAACTGCTTGCTCCAATTGCCTCATCACTTCTGAGCTAAATTTTTCCTCTCTTTGCGAATAAAGTTCTCGCACCATTGCTTTGAGCATTTCAGGCTCAATCGACTCTACCTTCACGTCTCCAATAATTGCTCGCATCTCCTCATTAATTCTCTCCGGATCCTCAACATTTGAGCTACAAATATGATCAATCTCTTCATCAATCACGGATAAAATTTCCCCTTTGAGCTCATATGGCACTTCAGCCTCAATAGTATTACCATAAGCATCAACACCTGGTTGTTTCACTAAAATTTCCAGGCCCTGAGCTAGCTCCAATATCTTTCTTCGCTTTCGATATATAACTTCGCGATGCTTATTGATCACATCATCGTACTCAACCAGATGTTTGCGGGTATCAAAATTGTAACCCTCAACTTTCTTCTGAGCTGATTCAATTGAGCGTGAAATCATACTATTTTCAATCGGTACATCATCAGGCAACCCCAATGAGTCCATCAAATTTTTCATCTTTTCACCGCCAAAAATTCTCATCAAATCATCTTCCATCGAGACGTAAAATAGCGATGAGCCGTTATCACCCTGCCGTCCTGCTCGACCACGTAGTTGATTGTCGATTCTACGCGCCTCGTGACGCTCAGTACCTATGACATGCAAACCACCCAGCTCTCGTACTCCATCGCCCAGCTTAATATCAGTTCCACGGCCAGCCATATTTGTCGCAACTGTGACTGCCCCAGGCAGACCAGCTTTAACAATGATCCTCGCCTCTCGTTCATGATTTTTGGCGTTGAGAATCTCATGCTTGATGCCAGCCCGCTTCAACAATTTGGAGACAAGCTCATTTTTTTCCACTGAGACTGTACCTATCAATACTGGCTGAGCTCGTTTGACATACTCTCTCACATCCTCAACAATTGCGGCATATTTAGCTTTTTCAGTTTTGTAAATCTTGTCAGCAAAATCTTTTCTCGACACGGGCTTATTTGTGGGAATTTCAACAACATCAAGCTTGTAAATCTTGTAAAACTCCTCCGCCTCCGTTGCCGCCGTTCCTGTCATACCAGCCAATTTATTGTATAATCGAAATAAATTTTGAAAAGAAATAGTAGCTAGAGTTTGCGATTCACGCTTCACCTCTACGCCCTCCTTGGCCTCAATTGCCTGATGCAAGCCCTCGGAATATCGTCTTCCCACCATTAAACGTCCTGTAAATTCATCCACAATCATGATCTCACCATCACGCACAACATAATCTTTGTTAATCTTAAAAAGCGCATGAGCTTTTAGTGCCTGCTCCACATGATGAACATACGAAATACCATTTGACTCATAAATATTTTTGACACCTAGTGCCGTCTCAATCTTTTTAATCCCAGAATCAGTTAGAATTACAGTTTTTTCCTTTTCATCGACAAGATAATCCTCAACAATTTTCAGCTGAGGGACAATCGCCGCAAATTGCATATACATACTTGTCGACTCTTCTGCTGAAGCAGAAATAATCAGAGGCGTTCTCGCCTCATCAATCAAAATCGAATCCACCTCATCCACAATCGCAAAGTTCAATTCACGTTGTGAACAAAGCTCCAATGATGGCGCCATATTATCACGTAAATAGTCAAAGCCAAACTCATTATTTGTGCCATAAGTAATATCACAGGCATAAGCATCCTTGCGCGAACATGGCTCTAGATTGCTTCCATCACACTCAGAATAATGCTTGTAATCTTTGGTTTTCTTATAGCGAAAAGACTCTTGATTGCTTTGAATAATTCCCACGCTCAAGCCGAGAAACTCAAATACCTGCCCCATACCTTCGCCCTGATGCTTCGATAGATAATCATTCACCGTCACCAAGTGCGCACCACGACCGGTCAAGGAATTGAGATATAGCGGCAATGTGGCCACGATTGTCTTGCCCTCACCTGTCTTCATCTCTGAGATTTTGCCCTGATGCAAGACCAATCCACCAATCAGCTGGACATCAAAATGACGCTCGCCCCAAACTCGCTTCATCGCCTCGCGCATCACCGCAAAAGCCTCCGGCATTATCTCGGTTAGTATCTTATTTTCACGCTCAACATCACCACCTGCTACTGCTATTTTCTCTTTAAATTGAGCTGTTTTATCGCGAAGAGATTTGTCATCCAACTTTTTGATCTCAACTTCAAAAGAATTTATGCGTGCAACCTCCTGCTCCAATGATGCCAGCAATCTTTTGTTTGGATTATAAAATAAATCGATTATGCCCATATTTTCCTTAATCTAAAATAATAAATGGAAGCCTCCACCTATACACCATCTTAGCACTATCAATCGTAAATTTAAATAGAAAAACAAAAAGCTATTTACTCTGCGGTTTTCCAGTCAACTGCCTTCTCATGATAACGCTCTAGCGCAATCTCCATCTTCTTGTAACAAAAAGCAAAGGCTCTCATCGATTCTTGATCGATGTTTTCCACAAAAAACTGTTCAGAATTAAATTGCGCTGCGAGACGAACGGATTTATCAATACCACGATCATTGCTCTTGTCTGCTTCATCAGTGATATACAGGTCAAAAGTTAGAGGCTCAGCCTTCACAAAACGTTTTAGCTTTTGAAGCTTTTGCTCAATTAAAGTTTTATCTTTTTCGGTAATATTATCGTCAGCGATGTGAAAATTGATCTTCATAGTGCTCCTTAAATATTAATTGATGATAAATTATTTTTGAATTCGATCAAAGCCACAATACCCTCGTAAAACTTCAGGGATCAAGATGCTGCCATCTGCTTGCTGATAGTTTTCGATTAGGGCGATTAGGGGTCTATCCGAGAAAGCCGTGCCATTGAGCGTATGAACAAAGTCAATTTTGCCATCTTTGTTTTTGTATCGGATATTCAATCTGCGAGCTTGAAAATCAGTGCAATTTGAACATGAATGTGTCTCTCGATAATTATTTTCTCCTGGCATCCAAGCTTCAATATCAAATTTTTTGGTCGCTGGAGCACCCAAGTCCCCGGCGCAAATATTGACGACCTGATATGGAATGCCCAGTCCCTGCATTAGTTTTTCCTCCAACGAGACAAGATAATCATGCTCGCTAGCAGAGTCTTCAGGCCTAGCGTAAACAAACATTTCTACCTTGTGAAATTGGTGAGCGCGCAAGATACCGCGAACATCTTTACCATGACTGCCAGCTTCACGGCGAAAACAGGTCGATATACCAACATATCGCAAAGGTAATTTATCAATATCCAAAACCTCGTTCATATGATATCCGGCCAATGGATGTTCGGCTGTGGCCGCCATATATGTATCATCCTGTGTCCGATAAACTTCCTCCTCGAGACCAGGCAAATATCCAGCACCCTCCATAATTGTTCGATTGAGCATCACCGGTGGAATCATCACCGAAAAACCCTCAGCGACCAAAAGATCAATTGCGTATCGAAACATCGATAGCTCCAATATGGCTAGCTGATTTTTCAAAAAATAAAATCTTGAGCCGGAAATTTTCGCCGCTCTCTCAGTATCTATCAGATCAAGTCTTTGGCCAAGCTCTACATGGTCAAGTGGTTGAAAATCAAATTTTGTCGGCTCCAAATATGTGCGATTAGTCGTATTATCCTTGTCGCTCAAACCATCGATGACGTCATCGGCTGGCGGATTGGGAATATCCAGCATCGTTTTCTTGTATTCCAAATTAATTCGATCAAGCTCGGGCTTGATTTGCTTAATCTTCTCCGAGACTACACTCGCCTCATTGATTGCGTCAATCTTCTGTTGACTATGTAGCGTTGCAATATCCTTTGACAATTTATTGAGTTGGCTTTGATTTTCCTCCAATTTCAAAATTAGCTCTCGACGACGTTGATCAAGATCAATCGCACTATCAATCAGTAAAGGATTAGCTCCTTTGCGAGCAATTTTTATCTTAATCTCATCGGCGTTTTCACGAATTTTTTTAATATCCAACATAGAACTCCTTTCGTTTGCTCCTAGACCCACTATCCAAATCAATGGTGCATCATTACATTATATTTCTATCCCTCTATTGACTCCTTGTCAATATCAATATGATACGGGCGCATCAGGGGAAACAATTGCGCCTCGCGGCCAGATTTATCAGCCAAAAATGAAAATAATCTTTCAGAGAAGCCAAAACCACTCGTCGGTGGCATCCCATACTCTAGCGCTTCGACAAAATCACGATCATGCATTTGCGCCTCCGCGTCCCCATCCTCTCGCATTTTTGCCTGTTCCTCAAATCTCATCGCCTGGTCAACTGGATCATTGAGCTCCGAATAACCATTGCCCATCTCCGAACCAGCCAGTATGACCTGATAACGCTCAACCAACGAAGGATTGGTCTCCATTCGCTTGGCCAATGGCGAGACTTCAACTGGGTGATTGATCAATAACGCAGGTCCAGCTATTGTTTTGCGAATTTGTTTCCACAGCAGGTCCATTAATCGTCCCTTTTGATCAGTCATTGAAAATTTAACATTAAGTTGACGTAATTTTTCACGAATTTCATCGTCAGTTGCCGCGAGGACATCGATACCCTGTTTTTCTTTGATGACAGTCACAAAATCAATCTTGGGCCATTGTCCCGAAAGATCAACGTCAAATTCGCCAATCTTGAATTTCTGTGTGCCAAATGTTGCCTCAGCAATATATTTGTACATCTCCTCGACCAACTTCATTGAGTCTTCATAATTTGCATAACCCCAATAAAATTCCATCTGAGAATAATCCTGCAAATGCTCACGACTAATACCCTCATTTCGGAACTGACGACCAATCTCAAAAGTTTTTTCAAAACCAGCGACCATCAAGCGTTTTTGCCAGAGTTCACCCATCGATATCCGAAGATAAACATCAATATCCAAAGCATTGTGGTGGGTGACAAATGGCTGAGCATCAGCACCGCCAGCGGTATTTTCCAAAGCAGGCGTTTCCACTTCGAGAAAACCTTTGTTGATCAAAAAATTTCTCGTTGCTTGCCAAAATTTAGCTTTTTTGTAAAATAGCTCTTTGACTTCAGGATTGAGCATCAAATCAAGATAGCGCTTCCGAAAAAGTGTTTCCTCGTCCTTTATGCCCGACCAACTATCTGGCAATGGACGGATTGCCTTGGATAAAATTTTCGAGTCATGTACTTCGATTGAAGTCTCACCAGCTTTTGTAATAAAAACTGTCCCGCTCGCCTCGATAAAATCACCTAAATCAAAAAATGAAATAAATTTAAATTTATCCTCACCCAATACGTCTGACCGAAAAACAGCCTGGATTTTACCCGATTCGTCCCTAATATCCACAAAAAGTAATTTGCCATGGCCACGCATTGCCATCAATCTTCCAGCGACAACGACTGTTTCCTTCGTTTCGATTAGCTGATCTTGCTTTTGGCAAAGCGCAGAAGCCGAAATAGTTCTATTTGTTTTTGAAGGATATGGGTTGGTACCCATCGCCCGAAGTTCGCTGGCTTTGCTACTTCGATATTCAATTATTTCTTTTTCGCTTGATCCGACAATATTATCCATTATTCCGCCTAACATTTTATACTTTAACGAATTGATTATATCATATTTAAACTCAGATATAAACAAAAAACCCAGGCAACCGGGTTTTTTGTTCAAAAATATATTTTGAGTACTATTTGACGCTAATAATCTTAAACTCGGTTGTACCGCTTGGAGTTGAAACTTTGACTTTATCACCTTTTTTGTGACCGACCAAAGCTGAACCGATTGGAGAATCAAGGGAAATAAGTCCCTTTAATGGATCTGATTCATCAGTGCCGACAATTTCATATGAATCTACTTCATCATCAGCCGAGACCTCAACTTTACTGCCAACTGCAATATTTTCACCTTTTGGTGCTGCGACTACCTGAGCGTTCTTGATTTTTTCTTCAAGCTCAAGCTCCTTGCCATACAAAAAGGCTTGATGGTTTTTGGCCTCATGATATTCAGCATTCTCTGATAAATCCCCGAGATCTTTGGCTTCTTTTATCTTAATAGCTACATCTTTGAGTTGCTCTTTGATTTCAGCTAAATGTTTTTTTAGTTTTTCCAGCCCAATGGCTGTCATAAAATTGCTCATAAATGCCTCTCTAGAAAAAATTAGCACACGACTATATAATTAAATCGTGCTGCTATTTCCCTTAATATATCTGCATATTCTCAAAAATCAGTACAAAAGTCAATAGATTTTCAATTATCAATAATTATCTCTAAATAGCCTCAAACTGTTGGTTTACTGACCCAATATAGCTTCCCTATTGGCAAAATAATAACTTAAAATATCCTTCGCAACCGGGGCAGCAATTTCATGACCGCCGCCGCCGCCATCGATCATCACGACAATGGCAATCTCAGGCTTTTCATAGGGCGCATAGCACTCAAACCAAGCATGAGTTTTCTCATTATTCAAGAATTGCGCTGTACCAGTTTTACCCGCGACCGAAAATGGCAAATCATTTAGATTTCTTGCTGAGCCATCTGTAATTGTCAAGCGCATCCCCTCAGCAATCGTTTGAATTACCGCTGGATCAATAAAGTTTTCGCGTTCAATCCTAGGGCCAAACTCCTTGACAATATTGTTCTTTGAATCAGTAATTTGCTTTACCAGTTGTGGTGATATTAATTTACCACCATTTGCAATAACTGCCGTCGCTCTCAACATCTGAAGTGGCGTGACCAACAGATCACCCTGTCCTATTGAAACATGGTATGTATCCCCAATATACCATGGTTCGTTTTTGACTTTTTGTTTCCATTCGACATCTGGTAATAGGCCCGCCTCCTCAGCAGGCAAATCAATCCCCGTTTTTTCACCAAGCCCAAATAAGCTCCACCACTTCTTGATTTTATCAATGCCCAATCCAACTATTTTGTCAAAACCCCCACCAACAGAATAAAAGAAGACGTTATTTGATTCGGCGATTGCACGAACAATATTGGTCGACTCATAGCTATGATCCTTCCAATCAGGAAAAACATAACTTCCTATCGTAATTGCCGCGGGTGTATTAAAAGCCGTGAAAGGCGTAATATTCCCTTCGGATAGTCCGGCGGCAGCTAATATAATTTTTGAAACCGAGCCTGGCGGATAAAGCCCACTCGTGCCCCGATTGAGCATTGGCTTATTTTCATCATTGGCCAGTTTTTGATAATCAGCATTAGAAATTCTAGTCGCAAATAAATTATTATTGTAATCTGGCAATGATACATACGACAGTATCCCCCCAGTATTCACATCCATGACAATTGCCACGCCAGAGCTAACATCCATACCTGTGAATTCTTTTGCGGAAACAATACCATTATTCAACGCCTCGGCTGTTTTGGCTTGCAACCCCTTGTCCAAATACAGCGTCAAATCTTCACCTGCTACTGGATCCTTGTTGCTATCATTGACTATAACTTGTGTCACAGTGTTTTTTGAATTAACTTCGACCTCCTCCACACCATGAATACCCCTCAGAAAGTTCTCATACATTTTTTCCAAACCAGTTTTACCAATTTTATCCGACATTAAATAGCTATTGCCCGCTACCTTAATATCATCAGCTGTAATCAGGCCCGTGTAACCGATCAGATGAGCCAGCCCAGACAATTGTAAATACTCTCGCATTGATTGCTTGGCCACAAATACACCAGGTAGCCCGACAATTTTCTCCTCCAAAAGCAACGATTCGTCGTGTGTCACATTTTCTTTTATTATAACCATATCCAATGATGAAAGTCCTGCTTTCTCGACACTTGCTCGAATATCATCAATTGACACACCACTTATCTCGACTAATTTTTGATACAAGACTTCTCGATCAGCTTTTTTACGAGGCAGATCCGAGGGGTAAACGGCCAAAGAAAATTCTGGTTTGTTGCGAGCCAACCATGAGCCATTTCGATCGACTATCAATCCCCTCATTGCTTCGACTATTCTTGGGCGGATTCTATTGCCCTCTGCCAGATTACGATTGTACTGTCCATCGACTATCTGAAGACTAAAAACTCGCCAGATGAGAATGCAAAACACAGCGAGCAAAACCATTTTGATCGAGAAAAATGAGCCAAGTACAGTCTTGCTCTCAACCTTGCCCAACGATTCATGCACAGTCTCAGAAAAAGAGAAGTCGAGCTCCTTCTTTTTCTTTATATTGTGACGATATCGATCAGTATTTATTTTAGAAAAATTACCAAATATATCCATAATTTACAGCTTGATTTGTTTACCTGGCTGAAAATAATTTCTCAGCCGGAGAACAATATAATAAAATATTACCCCAGCGATTGAATTCAAAATAATAAACAACAAAAATGCATTTAGCACTTCACCATTTATAGCGTTGCCGTACAAGATCAAAAATACACCCAAAAAGGCGTACCCAAACAAGAAATAAACTGAAGAAAGAAGTACTGATGGCTCTGGTAGATAGCTACTCCGCAAAAATAAGATAGTGGATGGAATCAAGAAGAAAATTATTATAATTAGCAAAGGATCAAGCGAGGAAAAAATAGTCAAAAATATTGTTAGAGCCAATGAAAATACGATGAAATTATTTTTTTGACCTATGAGACTAATCATTATCAAAACTGTCAATGATACAATCAGACTCACTCCGCCAATTGCATACATAGCGAAAAACGAGGTATCAAGCAACACCACAAAAAGCGCCATCAATACAATCAACAAATTTTTTGATAATTCTCTCATTTTTCAACAAAGATTAATTCTAATTTTGATAAATCTACCATCGGCTCCACCGAAATACTTTTGTAAATTCCTGAATTCGTCGATTGCACTTCGAGCGCGCGACCAATTATTATCCCCGGCTTTATTGTACCGCCCAATCCTGAGGTAACCACATACTCATCTTTTCTAAATTCAGTGTCTTGCATGATATTCTCCAAGAATAACCCCGAGATGCCACCGCGCAAGATTCCCTTCGAACGACTATCCTGCAACATCGCCTGAACGATCGAATCCTTACTGGTAATCAACACCAACTTTGATGTCTTCTCGTTCACCTCCCTCACAATCCCGATCAAAACCCCACTAGAGAGAACTGCAGCATCTTTGCGAACGCCATCCTTGGCACCTTTATCAATTATAACATAATCCAAAAAGGAAGTTGGCTCACGTTGGATTATTTTTGCAGGAATCACTTGATCAACGCCAGTTTCGGGCAAAAAACCTAATTCCGTCTTCAACAAGGCGTTTTCATTTTGCAATTCATTTAATTGACTCTTATCAACTTCTAGCGCAATAAGCTTATTCGCCAGATCATCTCTTTCGTGACGAATATTCGCTATATCAGAGAAAAACACTATTGGCGACTTAAATACCCTCGCCAATCCGGTCAAAGCGCTAGCGATTGGCGAGGACGCGTCAACGACTATCTGCTTACTTTTTTGACGAAAATTGGGAATAAAAATAAAAGATAAAATTATTAAGCCAAGTATGATTATTAAATAATTATTTTTTTTCATCTTAATGTCGATTATAATCTTTAGCCAAAAGGACACTTGAGAGTAAATCAAGATCCTCGAGAACTATCCCCGTCCCTCGTGCGACTGCAGTCAACGGATCATCCGCAATATGAACATCCGTTTGAGTTTCAACTGAAATTTTGTGATCCAATCCACGCAATAAGGCACCACCACCAGCCAAAACTATTCCTCTATCCATGATATCTGCCAGAAGTTCAGGTGGAGTTTCCTCCATTGTGACTCGAACACTTTCCATAATTGCATTGACCGACTTTCTGATTGCCTCCCTGATTTGCGCGTCATTTACAATAATTTCTTTTGGCAATCCAGTCACCAAATCCCTACCTCGCATTGGTGTCTCCATTTTTTCCTTCATTTCTAGAGCCGAACCAATCTTGATTTTTATCTCCTCAGCCGTTCTTTCACCCAACAATAAATTAAATTTATCTCGAGCATATTGGATAATATCATTATTCATTTCATCGCCAGCAATGCGCAAACTTCGAGAAGCGACCACGCCACCAAGCGAGATTACAGCCACCTCCGTCGTTCCACCTCCAATATCGACAATCATACTGCCAGAAGCGTCTTGAATCGGAAGCCTAGCACCGATGGCAGCGGCGATTGGCTCATCTATCAAAAATACCTCTCTCGCTCCCGCGTTGATAGCGCCTTCCTCAACCGCCCTCCGTTCAACTTCAGTCACGCTATGGGGGATACCAATGACTACTCTAGGGCGTGGAATTAAAGTAAATTTCTCACGTTGGACTTTGTCGAAAAAATATTTCAACATTTGCTCTGTAATTTCAAAATCGGATATTACTCCACCAACCAAAGGACGAATTGCGACAATATGACTTGGCGTCCGCCCGACCATTCTCTTTGCTTCCTCGCCAATCGCCAATATTTCCTTTGTCCGCTTGTTGATGGCGACTACCGAAGGCTCACGAATGACAATTCCTTTGCCTTGGACATAGACCAATGTGTTGGCGGTTCCGAGATCAATCCCAATATCGTTTGAGAATCGGGCAAAAATTTTACTAAAGATATTTTTCATTATTATTCGTTTAAATTAATTCACAATTTGATAAAACGCACAAATCTTGGATAGATAAGCAATTGTTAGTCTAGTCAAAAAAACCCTCACGGTCAAGCCCGATATTATAAAAAGTCAATTTTAACACTTTTGCTCAATACAAACTACTAGATACCAACTACTAGCTATAAATATCTCTGAACATTGGCCTGATGTTCAATCAAACTCTTGGCTGGATAAAATTTTCCATCCTTGCCATAAAGAAAATAATAGTAATCGCTTTTTGTCGGCGAAATCGTCGCCTTGATACTAGCGATTCCCGGATTGCAGATCGAACCTGCGGGCAAACCAGCGACTTGGTAGGTGTTAAATTTCGAAATCACACTCGTAAATTCCGTAGTCTTTGCTGATCGCCAATAACTATACTCCCTCTGTTCCTCAATTGATAATTTAGATAAATTATTAGTATCTCTTGCATATTCGACTGTCGGATCAGATTGCAATTTCATACCAATCTTCAATCTATTTTTGTAAATACCGGCAATCATCGCGCGATCAGTATCACTTATTGCCTCTCTTTCCACAATCGAAGCGATTATGAGCGTCTCGTCATCAACAGTCAAATCCTTTGTCCTATTTGCATAATCGTTTCTCATCGCAGCGACTACCTTGTCGCTCATCATGTTGTATGTGAAAAAGTAAGTATCAGGAAACAACTTCCCCTCTTGGCCTCTTGCACTTTTGACAAAATCCTCGTATTTAACAATATTCTTTTTGTCCAATATTTTTGCGATTTGCTCGATTCGATAACCCTCCGGAATAGTCACTTTCTCGACTTTTGTCTGACCTAATGTCAAGATATTAATAACCTCGGCCGTTGAGATATCTGGACTTATTTGATAATAACCAAAATGTATTGGCCGACTATTAAGCTTCGTCCCAATCAAAAATATCCATTGATTTTGAATTATTTTTTTATCAAATAGCATAGCACTGATTGCTTCTGTCGATTGCCTCTCCGTTATCTCGACTATTTTATAATCAGTAATGTTTGAATTGGGCGCATTTAACATTGTCTTTAATCCGAAAAAAGCGCTTCCAATAAGCACTAATATCAAACAAACTATTACGAGACCAATGATCAATCCTTTTTTCATAATTTAGTATCTCTCACCTCAAAATCCGGCCTTACCGAATTTGCCCCCTCGCTCTCTAATCTCGAAATAAATTGTTCCAAGAGAAGTACGGCAGCCATTTCATCAATTCTACTTTTATCCCCTCGATTATCCGTCTCTACCAATATTCTTTCCGCCTCACTTGAAGTATACTGCTCAGGCTCAAAATATACAGGCAATTGACAAAATTCGGCGACATCAGCAGCGAATTCACGAATAGTTCCCGCCAAAGTCCCCTCCTCGCCCTGACTCCGAATTGGCAAGCCAATAATTATCTTTTCAACCTCATTTTCTTGGCAAATTTTCAAAATTTTACCAAGAATTATCTCAGAGGATAATTCACCATCAATCACACCAGCAACATGTGGCATCAAAACGCCAAGTGCCAGTCCGATTCTCTTCTTACCAAAATCAATTCCTAAATACATAAATCAATTATATCAAAAAAAGTATTATTTTTCCATTTTTAACCATGAAAATCATCATTTTATTTGAGGGCTATAGGGCAAACAACCAAAAGTTCAGTCTCAATCCTCTGAATATTTGAATTCAACAAATATTCGTCTTTCAAGTAATGGAGTAATAGGCATAAATTTGGGCCAAATTTCAATTTTTGAGCTCTCCACTGGTCCTGGCAAAGCAGCCAAAATACTACTGACCGTGCTCATTTTTTTGTTCTTAATCGCGCTTTTGATAGCATTCTCATTCATCTTGAGTCCGATTTTTCCAATAAAATCAATCGCTAATTTGGCTGTGCCATTGACGCTATTGTTTTCAGATACTACAAACTTCACCTCTGAGCTATCTGGCGCTATCAACATTTTGTCCATATCAAGCGAACTATTGATATTTGCAAGCGTGGTTAGTCTCATATCTGAGACTGAGAAACCAGTAGCAAAAGATCTGACCTTCATCGAGTATTCAAACTCACTCGCTTCTTCATCAACCTTCTTAGTGGCACTAGAAGATACCACCTCTTGCCCAACATTTTGCTCGATTAATTCGATATTTCCCGCGAGAGCCGTATCAGTTAATTCTTTGCTCGATACTGGCATAAGTGATTCTTTCAAAGTACTATCCGCCTTCGCCAAATCATCAGCCGTCACAATCGTCACCGTCTTTGTCGTACCACCAGCAAAACCAGCCGCGCTCTTTGCATAAAGTTTTGAAGAAGAAAAACCACCCAATGTCATAAGGTCAGAAGAACCTGCGAGATTGTACTTCTCGCCAGTATTTGATGCTGTGACCTTTTGGCCAGAGACTAATCCTGCAATAGTACAATCCAAGAAGCCCCCCTCAGTTTTTGTGCATTTATCGGTAGTTGTATAAATCGATGCTTTTGGCACTTTAACTGCTGCCTGCAATGTATAAACAAGTCCCGTCTTAGTGGATATTTTGGCCCCAGCGGCAAGCCCAAGATCATCGCTAGTCATATTGTATATATCCACCAAACCTATCGCTTTTTCTCCAGCATCCTTTTGACCCGTTGCTGTAAATTTCTGAGTCGCTTCTTTCGTATTTTCAATCTGTTGCCCAGGAATAATCAGATTTTGTAGATCAACTGTTTTCACATTTCGGTCTACCGTTATCTCAATATTTTTTTCCAAATTATCAGTCTTTACCACGATTGAAGCCTTCATATATGGAACAAAAACGTAATAAGCGGCGGCCAAAACTAGTAGCGCGAAAATAGCGCAAAGAGAAATAATTAGTGGCAATTTTGAAGATTTTTTGCGCCCCTTGAGTACAGCAATCGGTGGAGTTGGCATTTTGGGCTCATTTGCTTTTTCGGATTTCTTATCTTTAGCAGATATTACAATCTCATCATTATCATAATTTGTGGCCAAGCGCTCTTCCATCTCCCGATCTATCTTCTTATTATAGGAATAATCAGCCGCAGCTTGATCAAGCGAGCTAATTTCTTCGTCTTCAACTGTTATTTTTCGCTGTGAGAACTTCGGAGAGTTTTCATCAATATCCAGATTATCCTCATCCTCAATCTCATCATTATCAAAATTTTCATCGATCAATTCATCCTCTTGATTCATAAGCACACTATCATCAGTAACACTTTCTTCCGCCTCATCGTTACCGAAACGATTATAGGTTTTGACTTTGATTGATGAGACTAAAGTGGGATCAATATCTTCGTCAATCATCGAAGATTGCATCGAGCGCACTTCCGCTTTGGGCACAATCTTGTGATTCGCATTTTCGGCCTCAGCTACTTTGCTATAAAAAGGCAAGCCGACCTGAGAAGCAAGATTGTGGGCAACTTTGTCATTTGCAGCAATAATAATAAAACGCCCGATAGACTCGGCTGTGCGTTTCAACAATTTAAGATTGACTACACTGTGAGCCAATGTTGAGCCTCTTGGCAACGCCAAAACAACACCCTCGGATTTGGTTGCCTTTATCTTCTCGATTACACGTGTAATCTCAACATCAGGTTCAAGATATATTACATCATTCATTATCTAATATTTTACATCCAAACAAAAAAACAAGCAACAACAAAACAAACAATAAATACACATTAATACAAAAAAGACTTTAATACGAAAAACGACTTAATACGAAATACGAAAAATACTAAATTTACGAAAACGATATAAATTATTAAATTCAAAGTACTAAATCCGAAATCACAAACAAATTCAAAGTTTCTAAATTCTAAATACATTTGCCCCTCTCCTTTCGAAGGAGAGGTTGGGTGAGGTTAAATTCTAAATTGTTTTGTCATTCTCGGGACCAGAGATGTCCTGTGAAGAGTGGTGCCCGGGAATCTATGGGATGGAATTTAATTTTCAAGTATCAATTATCAATTTTCAATTAATTATTTAATTTTCAATGATCAATTGGTAAGTTCGGTAGTTGTTTCGTAAAGTGGTTGCGCTCGCGCTT
>JBAXQZ010000014.1:0-15023 GCA_037131475.1 bacterium
ACTCACAATATCGTCGATCGGACGTGTGGTGAGTAGGATTTTTATTATAAGATTAAATATTATCAAAATAAGATCAAAATAAGATCAAAATATTATTACAAAATTATTCTAGAGAAAAATTTGCGCCTGTTTGATAGGTAATCTTGCAGGCGCGAATTTATACACTGGTTACTTTTCCGATGCTTCGATCTCAAGTAATTCATTCTTAGAAAAGTATTTTTGCCAATTGAAGTCGAGGATATTGCGACCTTCGATTAGCCAGCGTTTTAGCGTGGGCTTGACTTGACGTCCATAAGTATTGGCTTGGCCAACAGGAATTACCTCATTGTTCTTGGGTTTGAGGCCCAGGTGTTCTCGTAATGACCTGACATTGCCGCCTGGATCAGAGTGAACATAAAGTGTCGTATGATTAGCGTATGCCTCAAGTCTCTGAAGTAATGCGTCTTGATCGCGCTCAGACATCACGATTGAGGTGTTCGGATCCAGTGCCAATCTCGCTAAAGCGTAGATCAGCTCTTTGATTTGATCACTTTGAGCTAGCGCCTCAATTGAATACTGGATATCAACTTCGTTGTCACAGGGTTCGTTGGCAACGGGGAGACAGCAACGACTGGCCGAGTGCCCTGTCTTTCTTTTGATCTCGTCAGCATGGTCGATGAGGCCTATGAGCTCCTTGAGCGGATTTTTGTCCAGACCAAAGAGCGCACCTATGCCTGCCTCGTCAAAACCCTCTTTGAGGGCGTATGTTTGTGTTTGACGTCGCATATTGGCATTCTTTTTGCCTTTGCCATGTTCCATATAGTATTTGTATGTTTCTGGCACATAAGTTTCTTGAAAAATGCGCCATTGAAGTTTCACGCCTTCGGGAATATGCAGTGATTCAATGATACTTTCGTAATCGCCCTCTGGGTATTGTCCGATATTTAGAATGACTTCTTTGATGCCTGGTTGGTCTAAGGCGAGCTGAACGTAGGGGATCATTTTTTCCCAATCGGCAAAACGTCCCGATCCTGAAAGTATGCAAATCTCCTCGTGTCCGATCTCTCGAAGAGCTTCAAATTCTTTGCGTGCACCATATAGTCGGATTGTTCGAATTTTTTTGTTAAATTCAGCGTGTTTTTGTCTGATTGCATCCTCTTCTTCTGGCGTGATGTCGGGACGCTTTAATTCTTCCATGAGATGATCCATTTCGTGACAGGCAACACCCATCGGGCAGAATTTGCACTGTTCGTCGCACATATTTGAGAGATAAGCAACGCCATAGACAGAGATATTTTTGCCGAATAATAGCTCGCGAATTTCTTTGGCCTTATCATAAATACCAAATTTTTCGGCGGCAGCAAGGATTTTATCGATTGATTCTTTATCGCTCAAATCAAATTTGTTGATGTATTCGGCGGCGAAGCGCTCGAAAAGCGCGCGACCTTCTCGAAGCTTAGTCTCGGCTTCAGATGAGTTGGGATCATTTACATGCTCATAGCTATCAATCACGCCCATTTTATCAGGCGTTGTCTCTTCTCGTGCTTCTTCAAATTGTGGGGTCTCTGCTGGGGTATTAATTTCATTTTGTACTAATTGTTTTTTGGTTTCTTCGTTCATATTATTCCTTTTCTTGATTTTTATTATTTAAAAAGTTTAAACATATTGCTTTTGGGGTAGCGGTTGCTAATAATTTTTTCTAATTCCTTGAGCATTATTTCTCGGGTTGATTCTTCGGGAGGTGGTGTTGGATCCTCAATACGTTTCTCCTCGAATCCAATGTTAACAAGCTGATCGATCTGTTCTTGCACATTCTGGAGACTCATTTCGTCGGCAAACTGCCAATAATCTCTTGTCAGATGGGATAATGCGTAGTGAGTATTGTATTTGATTGTCTCGGGCGATGTGGTGAAGTCGTAATTCTCGTTGAAATTTTCCATAATGATCCTTTAATTAATTATTAAATTTTACGTAACAGGCCATTATACTTAAATATATTGATTATGTCAAGTATTTCGACAATTCATATTGACAAATATAGACACAAATGATACACTGTGATTAATAATTTGTCGACAAAATCGACACATTGATAACAATTATGCAAATATTGCTTTATTCTCTCGATGTTTGCACAGAGCGAAGAATGAAAAAATTAATTATAATAAGTCTTGATTAGATTGAAGATTAAAGGTAAAAAATGAAAAATACAAAATTATCGGAGCTTCTCAGAAGTTGTGGCCTAAGTGAAAAAGAGAGCGAAATCTATCTTTCGATTATGGAATTGGGGCGAGCGACTATTTTGGAAATCGCGCAACATTCAAAGATCAAGCGCTCAACAGTTTATGAGATTGTGCCTGACCTTGAGGATAAAAACGTTATCAAGAAAACAAAGCAGGGTAAGCGATTGTATTGGGTGGCGGAGAGCCCGCGGATGGTCTTGACTTTGTTCCGGGAAAGAGAGGAACGTTTTCGCGAGGCAATGCCTGAGCTGATGGCGATTTATAAGGCACAAGAGAAGCGTCCAAAGGTTTTCTTCTATCAGGGGCGCGATGAGATCCAGCGTATGTATGATGATACTTTGCGGGAGGGGAAGCCAATCTACAATTACACTTCAACGATTAATCTTTATCAATACCTTGATCGTGATTGGGTGAGCGGATATATTGCAAAACGAGTTCAGTTAGGAATTCATGCACATATTTTGGCAGTTGATTCGCAAGTAGCGCGAGATTGGCGAGAAAATGCTGAGAGCGAATTGCGTGAGATTAAACTGATCCCCAATAAAAATTATGATTTTTCGGCTGATGTCCAAATATATGGGCACAAAGTAATAATCTGCACCTATCGACATGGTGAGGGATTATTTGGCTTATTGATAGAGGATGAAAATATTGCCAAAATGCAAAAGATGACTTTTGATTTGATGTGGGGCGCCATTCAATAATATTGATTGCTGTAATTTGGGACTCTTGAAGTATTGTGATATAATCGGATTATATATGACATCAATACTTGCCAATATAGTGCTTGGTCTGTTTTTTTCAGCATCCGTTGCTTTTGCTAGCAGCGGTAGTAGTGATATTGATTTGACGACTGTTCCACAGGTTGTGGAGAAGAGTCGGCCTTATGTTGTGGAAATTATTGAACCAGATGGGACTACGCAATCGGTAACGGGCATTAGCAATGGTGCAAATATTGATGCTGTTTTGGCCACTTTGAAATTGCCGGTTTACTCAGAGGATAGAACCACCGTTTTCCCTGAGATTAAGATGGGGATTGGCGGTAAAATCACTCTCAATACTGCGCCAGTCTATACTTTGATTGATGGCAAAAAGACCTCGACGATTCGTAGCTGGCAGCCGACTATTGGTGAAATTTTGACTGAGAATGGGGTCGAAATGGGCGACGATGACAAGATTAATTTTTCTCTCGATACTGAAGCTATTTCTGGTATGGAGATTCGAATTACACGTGTGGCTCGGACGACTGTCAAAGAGTCTCAACAGATTGATTTTAAGACTGTGAAAAAAGAGGATAAGACCGTGGATGAGGGTAAGATAATCGTTCAGCAAAAGGGTGTGAAGGGCGAAAAATTGTTTTATTATCTTGTGATTCGTGAAGACGGTGTCCAAATATCCAAAACTTTGACAAAAACAGAGACTGCTACTGAGCCGACTGAGGAGATACAGATAATTGGCACGAAGCCTGTGATTACGGTTGCATGTGGTAGTCGAGCTGATATCAAGGGCTGGATATTGGAGGCAGGTTTGCAATATGGTGTGAAGCCAAATTCTCTTTGTACGCTCATGATGAAGGAGAGCCGTGGTAATCCGAATTCTGTCGGGGGAGACGGCGCATACAACGGACTTTTCCAATATGAAGCAGGGTTTTGGAATCGAGCGTCATCTTCGGCTGGATATGCAAGCGCAAGTATCTTTGATGCCAAGGCACAGATATTTTCAACGGCGTGGGCTTGGAGCCACGGATTGCGCAGTCGATGGCCAGCGGATTAAACGCATTTTTGACTTATTTATAAATTAAATAATATGTCCGAGGGCTTTGTTATAAGGAAGTCAAAACAGCCAACTACTAACTGCAACTGCAAATTGTTAACTACTAACTACTAACTGTAAGCTATAATATGGATTTGACCAACAAAAAAGAATTGATAGGATATTTGCAGAGTCATGGTTTGTATACAAACCATGGATTGGGGCAGAATTTTTTGGTTAATCGAGAAGTTTTGGATAATATCGTTGAAGCGGCGGGAATATCGGCTGATGATTTTGTCTTGGAAATTGGGCCGGGCGTCGGGACATTGACGCGAGAGCTGGTCAGTAGAGCGAAAACGGTTTTGGCAGTAGAGATAGACAAGAAGCTGGCGGAGCTCTTGCCGTCACTATTTGAAAGTGATGAGAGTCTGCAACAGATTGATAATTTGAAAATCATAAATGACGATATCATGCAGGTAAATTTGAATGAAATATTGCCAGATCGGCCTTATAAATTGGTGGCGAATATCCCATATTATATTACTTCAAAAATTATGGAGCTTTTCCTAACGACGAAGAACAAGCCAACGTCTATTACACTCTTGGTACAAAAGGAAGTTGGGGAGAGAATATGCGCCGAAAAAGGCCATATGTCAGTGCTCGCACTCTCAATCCAAGTTTTCGGAATTCCCAAAATAACAAGTATAGTAAAGAGAGAATCATTCTTCCCAGCGCCAAATGTTGACTCTGCAATCCTAAAGATTGATAATATCAAGCAATGGGATCAATCGATAAGCGAAAAAGAGTTTTTTCGCTGTGTGAGGATTGGATTCTCATCGAAACGCAAAATCTTGGCCAAAAATCTTTCAGTCGGTTATAGTATAGAAAAGAAAAATGCTGAAGGGATAATATTGAAGGTTGGCCTGTCAGCCGATATTCGCGCTCAGGCTTTGGGCATAGATGATTGGATCAAAGTTGCAACTGAACTTAAAAATGCTTAAATTTAGAATTAATAAATAATTATAATAGGCGGAGCGATGAAGCCGGAAGCAAAAAAAGCATATAAATGGACGCTCGTAATGCTTTGGATCATATGTGTTTGTGCTGGATTGTATTTAATCAAAACGACCTTTTACAGTAAGATCAAAATTTGTAATTCGTACACTTTTGATACTTGTCCGTCTGATTGCAGGCCAGTTTGTCTGCCAATCGCGACTGGAAGTGATCTGTATCTAACCGATTGTGGCGCAAATTCGTATTGTGGTATGAGTAAAGAAAAATAAAAAAGATATGACTGAGGGGATTAAAAACAAAAATAATAATCAATATTATAATCTTTCGGAGTTTCGCCACGAGGTGGGAATTCCGCTTGTTTTGGCGCGTAAATTGATCAGTTGGGGGATGGTCGAAGCTCAGCGAACGACTGATGGCTCGATAAAAATTGCGGAATCTGAGGTGAAAGAAACGATTGAGTATTTCAAAAATCCGTGGGTGAAAACAAAATTATTCATTCGTGCGCTTGGGCCTGGTATTATCACTGGGGCGGCTGATGATGATCCGTCGGGGATAGGCACTTATTCTTCTATCGGAGCACAATTTGGCTTTGGGCTTATCTGGCTGGCGCCTTGGCTATTGCCCCTGATGACGGCTGTGCAGGAGGCATGCGCTCGTATTGGTATCGTGACCAATCGTGGGCTTGCTGGCGTGCTCCAACGACATTATCAAAAATGGATTGTTTTTATCATCGTGGGCCTCCTGATATTGGCAAATGTGGCCAATATCGGTGCGGATATCTCTGCTATGACGGCCTCGGTGAAGCTACTTTGGCCTGCGGGGATTCCTTTTAATTTCCCCTTAGTAGCCATCTTTCTGACTGTATTGGTGATCGGTCTGGAGATACTGATTCCATACAAAAATTATGCTAAATTTTTGAAATGGTTGTGCCTGTCGCTCTTTGCATATATTATCACTGGCTTTATCATCCATCCTGATTGGGCGGAGGTTTTTAAGCATGCGCTGATACCGAATTTTAAATTTGACAAGCAATATATATTTGCGATTGTGGCCGTATTTGGCACGACTATCTCACCCTATCTTTTCTTCTGGCAGACTTCTGAGGAGGTTGAAGAAAAGAAGATTGCCTCCAAGATAGACTCTGATGGAAATCATGTCTCATTCAAATTAACCGATCGGATTGGTCATATGCGTACCGATGTGCGTACAGGGATGATTTTTGCCAATCTAACTTTCTTCTTTATAGTTTTGACGACGGCAAAGGTGCTGAATTCAAACGGAATTATGGCTATTGAGTCAGCTGAGCAAGCGGCCTTGGCGCTTCGTCCTCTAGCAGGGGATCAAGCATTCTTGCTCTTTGCTCTCGGTATTATCGGGACTGGGCTTTTGGCAATCCCTGTGCTCGCTGGTTCGGGCGCATACGCTCTCGCGGAGCTAATGAATTGGCGCGAAGGACTTGAGGAGAAATTTTCTCGGGCCAAAGCCTTTTATCTCGTGATTGCAGTCTCGATCTTGATTGGTTTGGCGATAAATTTTATTGGTATCAACCCGATGAAAGCACTTTACTATTCGGCTTTTCTCAATGGTGTGATCGCGGTACCGCTCCTATATGTGATAATGGTCGTCGGTGGCGATAAAAGCATTATGGGACGAGAGATTCATCCATGGTGGGTCAAGGTATTCGGCTGGGCAGCTTTCTGTTTCGCAGCAGCAGGCGTAATCACAATGATCGTTTTGAGCTTGGGAGGGTAGGAGAATAATTAGCTTGAAAGTTTATTTATTCTTCGAAAGGCATTGAGAAGTCTATTGCACTTAATTACTTTCTCCACCTGCAGGGTCACAGAGTCGAATAATATGATAAGTGCGGAAGATAAATATGTAAATTTTTTTTACTTTAATTCTGCATGGTTATGTTGTAGGATTAAACCAATTAATAATTTCACGATATGCAAACAACAGAATCACCACGTATTAATATTGATAATGATAACTTGGAGAAGAAGCTTCCAGATGATGAAGCGCCTTCTTTTGATAGTGTTTTGTATTGTCGAGATTATGAATATTTTGTCACTAATCTAGAAAATGCAAAAAAAGACTGCCTCAACTTGATCGATCAGAGTCAAAATAGTGATTATTGGCGGCAAATGCTTCAAACCATCGAGGAGGAGGTCAAATTTAACGATGAAACTTCTTGGGATGAAATAATGAATACAATATTCCCATTGATGCATAATATTTTGAACCACAGATACAGGGATATTGCTTTCATGCGAGATGACGAGACTAGGATTGCAGAATTTTTTCATCGATATGCAATTTATTTATTTCTTGAATCTAGTCAAAATGAGGAAGAGCGATCGGAAAGAATGGAGAATTTGTTGGGAACTACCCAGAATATATTTGTCGAGGGCCATCACAATGTAGGGCAGTTGAGGGATAGGCCCGCAATTGTGGACTACCAGAATGGCTACGAATCATTTTTGAGTGTACTAACAGCGTGCAAAACGCCCGAGGAGATCAAAAATGCATCCATCGCAATCCTTGAAGTGTCTCCTAGAGTTGATTGGGAAGTAGAAAAGGATGACCCAACTATTCTCGGCGCCATGGCAAGGCATCGTATGGAAAGCGGAAATTATCTTGAGGACAATCATTTTCAAAGCACCAATGCTTATACTGAGAGTGCACAATTGTCACTGTCTGCGCTCATACGATCTGGGGCGACTCTCGATGAAAACGATTTAGAATTCTTGGTTGATATTGCCATAAATAGTACGGAGACAAATTATTTATCACAAATTGCAGAATTAGTATCTAGCAGTCCTGATGTAGCCGCAAGAATATTACTTTCGATTCTTCAAAATCCTCAAAGTCATGAAGTCCAGCGTCATATCTCGCTCTCTTTGCTTTATCGAATTGAACTTGGGCGAATTGGTATTTCTAAAGATGGAGTCGAATATCTCACTCGTAAATTTGATCTGGGTGAATACAATGATCCCAATTACTCCGTATATCGAGGGTCAAGTCGAGGAGATATCCTTGTATTTGACGAAGCAGGGGCAATAAAAGGGTTTTTTAAATTGGAGATGAGCGATTTTATTGGTGATCAAGTGACTATTCAAAAGAAATTGCAGGAGATTACGATAGATATACTTTTTACTCCAGAGGCCGATGAAACACCGGAACAACGAGTAAATAAGCTTCAACTTATTGAAGAGTTTAAAAATAATTACCTAAATACTTATAAAGAGCTGTTCTCAGGAGATAATGATCAAATTCCTTTTCATTTTAATAATCTTTCTCTTTCCGAGCAAGGTTTTGCTCTGAAATTTCTTAATTCTCATCCAGAAGATGATCCCGTTCGACAAAAGTTTTTTAATTTTATTGAAAAGTATGGAGAAGACGGTCTCAGGGCATTTCGTTCGATTGAATTTGATCCAAAAGCAGGAGAAAAAATTTTGGAAATCGGTACTCATCTTTCGCCGATAGAGGTAAAAAGGTTATTCAAGGAGTACGGAAAGACGTATTTGGTCGCTGAAGAGGTGGCAATGTGGGTCAAAAAAGTCCTGATCAGAGAGACGGAACAGCCAACTACCAGAGATTTACTCGAGGTTAATATCATCCGCGAACAAATTTTACTACACGCCCAAGATGCCCTGCTCAATCCAGTCTCTGATGGGAGCAGTGATATCAGTTTTCTGCCTGGTGACAAGAGGCTTTTTTGTATGCACATTGAGCTAGAAAAAGTTTTGAGCATCGAGCCAACCATTGATAACTTTGAACTGGTTCAGTTTATTTTAAATCGCTACTTCCTCGATAATTTATCTTCTGGGGAAGAAATGAGTGTATCGGAACAGGTCATCTCAGCTGGCCTAATGCGATTGTATAATGATCGAGAAGGTTTTTCTCTCTCAGAGTATGAAGGCAAGACAAATAATAGACTTCAGAGTAATATTGCGGTTCTTCGAGCGTGTGAAGAGATGCCTTCTCAGGCGTTTACGGGAGATCCGGAAAAGCTAAATATATTTAGTCTTGGAGCTGGTTACGGAGGTGATGCATATATTTGGGCAGCTCTGGGGCACAAGGTAAATGGTATCGATCAGTCTCAAAGAATGGTAGATGATTCCGTGCCTATGTCGCGAAAGTTTGTCGATGCATATAAGAACGATATAAATGATTATTCGGTAAATGCCGTCAAAGAAGCAATTTTGATGACTGATAATGTGACCAATGAAGAAATTATCGATCAAATACCAGAAAATATTGATATTAAAATGGGGAATTTCTTTGACTATGGCCCGAAGGAATATCAAGATAATTTTGGAGAGAGACAGCCAGATATTGTTACTATAATGTGGCATACACTTGGCTTTGCGGGTGATCTCGAGGGGATCAAAAAGGTGCTCAAAAATGCTTATGATATTCTGAGGCCGGGTGGAAGAATTTTTATTGAGATGCCTGATCGAAACTTTGGCGGCTATGCTCGAGCTATTCGTGATTTTCACAACGATCATCAGGATCTACCCTTTGGCGTGATCAAGGATGCTCCGTCCAAAAATGCTGATACCCCGACAGAGCAAAATGAAAGCTTGGCAACTTGGCGTTATTTCCCCAAAAACAGTGAGATAGAGTGGGCTTTGGGAAACGTTGGCTTTGATTTCGTCAGCGTAGAAAGTTATTTTGTCAAAGCCGAGGCTAGCCCCACGGCGAAGCTTTTGATAAAAGAGAATCTATTTGTTGCTGAGAAGCCGCTTGATCCCGAAAGATATCAAAAAAAGCTTGATTACTTCAAGGATAATTTGGAGGGTCAAGTAGATGTGGAGCAATCTGAGATAGAGCGAGTAAGAAAGCAAATTTCGGATTTTAATGAGTGAATAATTCACTGTTTGACATTATTAAGGGCAGAATTTAACCTCACCCGGCCCATTCGACTTTGCTCAGGGCAGGCCCTCTCCTTCGAAAGGAGAGGGGTAGAAGATTAACGATTGGGGAAAGTTTAGTTTTTGTCAGCGCCTAGCCATGCGAGCTCAAATAGTCCTCTCATGCTCTCGGCGATGTTTTTGTTGTCGATGATTACGCCTACTAGAGCGTCATTGCGGTTGTAATTGGCGAATGAGACTTTGTTGCCGTATATTTGGATCTCAAGCTTGCTTGGGAATATTTTTTTGTTGACGATTCGCGTCTCTCGAAGCTCATTTTTGTCTTTTTCTGTATATTCGTTGATACCGCCATCATTAATCTCTCTGGAGACGATAACGCGGGCGTAAATATGGGCTTTTTTTCTTTTCTCGACATAGTGATCTCTGAGCCAGCGCCATACCCTCTTGTCTGATTCCGCTCCTTCGAGAAAAGCCATTATCGGAGAATTTTCTCGTAAAGTATCCTCATAAAGCTCTTTGATGCCATCAAAACCCTCGAGAACCCTGACTATTGGCTTCTCCGTGGTCATCTTGAACATATCTGAGAGATAGGGGAGGACAGAGCTAAATATGTTCTCAGCGTCACGAAATCTCTGAGCTTGATCAATCAAATAATCCTTGATCATATAGGGGTCATTTGCCTTGAAAGACAGCTTTTTGTCTTTTTCGATGCTCTCGACAAAGTTTTTGTCCCTAAGCGCATATAAAATATTATAGAGATCACCTTTTTTGTACGGTGTTTTCTCTAGTAATCCCTTCATACCGATCTCGCCCGTCTGAAGCAATATCTCGTAAACGCTTGCTTCCTTGGCGGTCAAGCCCGATCTGGTCAGGATGTCAGAGTAATTGTTTGTTTGATTCATAATAATAGTATATATTTACTCAAATATATAGTCAAATACTTATGACCAAATAATATGACTAATATGTCAATTATGCAATGCAGTAAACAATATTTTGTAAAAAAATGTTGACAAAATATACTACAAAATGGTCAAATAGTATTGACAAATACGAATAGCAATGCTATAATGTTCTGTCACGCTGAGAAAGGGAACTTGACGCAGGAATCAAACCCCCGATCCAAAACGGACAGAACATTGACAAACTATTCAAGTATCTGGCAACGGCGATCGAGCATCTAGGGTTTTCCCTTGATCTGAGATCTTCAGCGCTAAATACTATTAATATATATAGCTTAGGGATCAGACAGGCACAATCGTCATAAATGACGAAAATTCAAAATCCGAAAAAGAAATTGAATTGAAGCCTATGTGGTCAATTGATCACAAATCCGCTTAACACCAGGAGTATTAAGCAAAAACAAGCGTTGAGTAAAATATTTATCCGTAACACAGGAGTTTAGAGATAAGTTTTTAACTCAAATTAAATATAGTGGGCTGAATATTCAGTATGCTGGTTTTTTTGATTTTTAAAATCAGAGACCAAATACTGATTTCGACCATTATATTTACATATTTTCTCACGCATTTTCAAAACGCGTTTATCTTGACGTGCAAACGTCACTTGACACGGCCTCCGCAAATCCTTGCGGGTGCCTGCCTGATCCCTAGCTAAAATCTCGACGAAAGTCGAGGAAGTAGATCGGGGCAGATATCGAGTATGGAGGGAATCAAAGGATTACTCATATATTTGCCCCAATATACTGATGAATTTACTACTGCATAGTCGGTTGGATCACTTTGTGATGGAGCTGGCTATGTCGTAGCAATACGACGAAAACTTCGCTAAAACCTTCAGGGGACTTGAGCCCCAGGGTTATGGAGGTGAAGTATGAAAAAACTAGCAAAAAGAGTGCACGTAATTATAGCTACGATGGTGGCGGCGCCACTATTCGTAGCTCTGGCGATATTCTTCGCCGCCATCCTGTGGCCCACAATGGGCCCCAAAATAGCCAAGGAATGGCTGTTTGGACCCATAGATATGTTTCGTGAACTATGGGAGGAAATATCACGAAACTAGAACTGTGAGAGGCACAACGTACATGAAGTGCCGTGCCTCTCAAAATCTTACCTTTGAGTTAAATTTTTTTGAGAAATGAAGAAATCAACTTTTGATTTATTTTTCCTCGAAAGAAACTAGAGGAGTCTAGGTGGCAAAATGCCTTAAATCATTAATGCCTAGGCTAGGAGCTCAATATGAGCACGAAAAACACAGTCGTCATTTTCGGTGGCGAGGACGCAGAGTCCACTGAGGCTCGATTGGTCGCTACGGCGGCTGGCCTCGTCATCGGCACCGCGATCGCCGAAGGCAAACCGGTTCATGCCGGCAACGCCTATAAGGCGGATGCGTTCCAGGTGGACGCGGGTGAGGCTGAAGGGCTGAGCCAGGCAATCATTTTCGAGTGCAGCCCGGCAGCAGCCGGTTCGCTCGCTGTGATCATCCGCTGCGATCATCATAACCCCGGCGATCACGGCTACAGTCTGGGAGCAGATCAGTACTTTGAGGCCTCGAGTCTCGGGCAACTGATGATGCTTCTCGGCATCGAGCCGACGATCGAACAGCGCCTCATCGCCGCTGCTGATCATTGCCCGGCATTGGCCTACCAAGGTCTCTGCCCCGGCATCGATCCGGCGATTTTCCAGGCGCATCGCGTTGCGGGTAAAGTAGCGTTCTACGCATCTAGTCCTCGCACCGCTGCCAAAGCGGATCCGGAACTGGTCGAAGCTGCGATTGCGAAAGCAATCGAAATTCTCCAGTCCGCCTCGCTGGTCGATGGCGTTCGCGACTTGCGCGGAGCTGGCGTCATTGATGAACTGCCCGAGGCGGCGCTCCGTATTGGGGAAGCCTACATGGCTGAAATTCCCGATACAGATCGCGACCGTCAGCCCTCAGGCAATCGCAAGATTGTCCTGGGTGGGCACACCTCGCCTGAGGCCGTCACTGGCTTCATGGCGTGGGCGAACACCCTGCCGAACAAGATCGGCGACGCTTACGGGAACCCGACTCGCGGGTTCGCCGGCGTCGTCGTAAAGCCGGCAGAGTAATGGGGGCGAAATAAAATGCGTCTTTTGATGGTTTAGGCGATAAACAAAATCATCCGAGTCACATGCGTGATGCCCAAAAGGCATCCATTCGTCATTAATTTGGGGGATGTAGTTGTGAGGCAAGGCGGCAGAAGCCTCGAGTATTTGAGAAGAATACAAGATGCAAATCTGATCATGGATGGTCAGAAAATTAGAATGAGAGGCACCACTAGTACATGATGTACGGTGCCTCTCAAAACCTTTTATTGTCTTATAAATTGATCAATTTTGATCAGGAATAAGGCAATAACGCCTTGGATGTGAGCCAAAGGAGGTAAATATGGCTTACAATGCAGAGAAAACTGATCACTCAGGCCCCAAAAAGGGCCAGGGTGCCTATTATGGCCGCAAGGCCATTGCGAAGAAGGAATCTTCGCATCAGCGCCGCCAGAACGGCCGCAAGGAAGCGGCTGCGAATCTGACAGAATCGGGGAACGCCAAGGATGGCGTTCCCTAACCAATTTGCTCTTTACCAAACTGCGCTTGAAATTCGAGTGCAGTTTCAATATAGAGCTTCTTTGAGTACTTCGCCCTACCGTTCGTAACGTGCTGTGATACTTAAATATTTTAGTTAAGATTTAGAGTTTTATTTTTAAAAATTCCAATCTTCACTAAACGCATTATGTCCTTTGAGGCGGAGCGAATGGAGGTGAAGTATGGTAACAAGTTTGGGCTGGTCTGACCCAGTCGAGGACAAGCTGGTCCTGCGCTATCGCCGCAAAGGTGAAGCATGCGAGGATAATAATTTTCAAGGTTCGGTTTATATAATCGACCTTGGGACAGAAGAGCTCAAGCTAACACACATTGAGCGTGAGCAATTGCCGAATCCGTTGGATTTGACCCGCGTGCCAGTGATTGGTATCGGCGGAAAGCGGAAATGGCAACATTTGCGGGTTCGGGAATTCCTGGGTGCGAATCCGGGTTTTTCCGGTGCGTTCCTACTTTGGCCCGGCTCAGGCAACTGGGATTTGGGCGAGGGGATGCTCTTTGTCACTTCGCAAGAGGTGATTGAGGGCAAGCGTATCTCTGGCGGCCGACCAGAAGTCCAGCTCACCAACTTTCGTTGGGAGCGGGATGGACGGTATTTGGCCGATAGATGCAAAATGCTTCATGGCAAAGTTCTCGAGACGCTCGAAACTGGTCTGGAGCAGGAGCCTGGATTGGCTCTCATAGTTGAGACAATGTTTGGCTATGGATTTGAACACCCGTTAAAGTCACAACTCGCTGCAGTTCTTTGTGATCTGCGTGAGTTGGAGACGCGCCGACTTGTTTTTGAAGCTGGTTCGCCACGAGATTTTGTTGCTGAGATTAAAAAACTCATAACAACAAAGCTTGAGGCGTCTGGCGATGTTCGGCGGGTGAGTGAAATTCCCGTGGACATAACGGTCGAGGCTGAGGAAATCGCGCCCGAGCTAGTGGCTCAATGCGAGACTCTCGGCACGGTCGAGATCCCCGGAGTCGGTCGACGGCGGGCCGTTCTTCAATCTACCCAAAACAAATCAGGTAATACACCTGTCGTGACGGTAGATTTGGAGGAGGTGCACCAAATAACCAATTGGCCGTTTACCAATATTGACCTTCGGGTTAAAGAGATAGACGGTAGTGGTCCTTTCAATGGGTCGCATTGGAGTGCCCCGATTTTCCAGGAGGGTGAAAATCGCTGGCCGGCGATTCTTGGAGAGATTGAGAAAAGCTGGGTGCGCGTTCAGAGAGATAGAAATTATCCGAAGGAGATGTTGACTGGCGACCCAGTTGAGAACGGCATACCCGCTCTACCAGAAATGGTTAAGTGGGGCGAGGACTTCTCTGGCCAGGCATTCGTTACATATCCTGGCTATGAGAACCACTGGCGAGTCGGCTGGCGGATCACGTGGTTTGAAGATGCTGAAGAAGCTTCCAGCCACGATTTCGTCGCTCGTCAGAAGGCAGCGTATCTCATCCGCTATGATCTTTATTTCAAAGATATGGCGGCCGAGGGAAAGGAATTTCCTCTGAGTATGCCAAGTATGGATGGAATGGAGCAGGAAAATTGCCGCCGTATCCACGAGTTCTGCCAGGAGATTGAAGGGCTC
>JBAXQZ010000015.1:0-13974 GCA_037131475.1 bacterium
AGCAAATCTTATCATACCTCATTTTAGCTCAGAACCCTATATTGCGTATGATCCGTTAGTAGCTGGCAGTTCGCAGTTAGCGGTTGGCAACAAGTCGAGCTATCCAATAGTGTCGCTTCATCTTAAAAAAATACTGTCTGAGTAATACTAAGTTTATTTTTTTATGAGAAGTGGCTTCCGCTATACCGTGCTAGGGGTTGGGCCTGCCTGCCGGTAGGCAGGGTTATTAGGAGTAAGAGGGATGGCTTCGGAAATTAATCCCCCTTGCGCCCTAATATAAATATAAGTTTGAATAGTAAAAATCTATATTACATATTTATATATCTATATATAAATCGGGGTAAAGAGCTAATGGAGATAAAGAGAAAAAAGAGGATTGACTATCCCATAGATTATCGGATCAAGTCCGATAATGACAGAATGTGGGGCGTGAGTGCAATGGAATTGCAAGCCCGATAATGACTAAAGTGCGTAGAAATGAAAAAAAATAGGGTGTCATCCTCGGACTTGATCCGAGGATCCATCATTATGAATAGTTATCATTTTGTGATTTCGGATTTAATTTTTGGATTTAATATTTTATATCATTTTCGTAAATTTAGTATTTTTCGTATTTCGTATTAAATGTATATTTCAATATATAAATACAATCTAGTCTGCAAGATGAATGACTAGCCTCTAATAGTCTCTCCGCCCTTCCATTGATCGCCGAAGCGTTACCTCGTCAGCGTATTCCAAGTCTCCACCGATTGGTAGGCCACGAGCGATTCTCGTTATTTTAATTTCCGGCTTTATATTGCGAATCTTATCCTTCAAATATGCTGCTGTTGCTTCACCCTCAAGATTTGGGTTTGTTGCAAGCACAATCTCTTGCGGATTTTCAGTTGAAATTCTATTCAATAACTGACCAATTCTCAAATCGTTTGGACCGATTCCATTGATTGGAGATATTACTCCCCCAAGCACATGATACACTCCAGCAAAAATTGCTGATTTTTCCAGCGCCACAACATCGAGAGGCTCCTCGACGACTGTGATTATACTCGAATCCCTTTTTTCATCACTACAGATCAAACATTTCTCGCTTTCAGCGATATTATAGCAACTTGAGCAATAACAAAGATTCCTAGACAAATCCAAAACGCTCTTGCCCAGACTCTCAATATCACTTTTGGGTTTCAACAGTAGATAAAAAGTCAAACGAGCAGCAGTTTTGGCACCAACGCCAGGCAGGCGGCTAAATTCGTCAATTAAATTTTGGACACTCTTCGGCAACATATACTTTAGTTTCAAATTAATGATTTGTTTATTTATCTAATTCCGACACTTCTCCAACTTCAATTTTGACCGGTTTGTTCCATGTCGCATATTTGCACTTCGGATAAGTAGAACAACTCCAAAAAATCTTACCCTTTTTAGTCCTACGTTCTACTAGCTCGCCCGAATGACACTCTGGACATTCAACATTCGTTCTTGTCACGACTGGTTTGGTGTTCTTGCATTCGGGATATTTTTCACAAGCCAAAAATTTACCAAATCTGCCCTCTTTGAGTAGCATTTTTCCGCCACACTTATCACATTTCTCTAGTAATGCATTTCCCAAAGCTTCTTTCTTGCCATCGGCGCTGATAACCTCAAGATCCTCAGCAGAGTCCGTTGCCAAAGGTCGCGAATATTTACATTTGGGGTATGCCGAACATGCAATAAATTTACCATATCGCCCATGTTTCACCGATAATTGTTCTTGACACTCGGGGCATTTTTCCTCCAGCAACTCGACAGGCATAATATCACTCTTATTCAGATCCTTTGACTTTTCGCCAAGCGCTTTTTCGAATGGTTTGTAAAATTCATCGATTACTTTGGTCCATTTTTGTTTGCCCTCAGCAATCTCATCAAATTCATCCTCCATTTTGGCCGTAAATTTATAATCAACAACTCGATCAAAGTGACTTACCAGCAAATCAGTTACGATTTTAGCAATATCTGTCGGCCAAAATTTCTTTTCGCGCAATTCGACATAGCCTCGTTCCTGGACCGTATCAAGAGTTGGTGCATATGTAGATGGACGTCCTATCCCGAGATTTTCAAGTTTTTTCACCAAAGTCGCTTCAGTATAACGCTTGGGTGGTTCGGTAAATTTTTGATCTTTGATCAGACTGAGATAATTAAGCTCCTCATTTTCCATCATTTTCGGCAATTTTGACTCACTTGATTCGACGTCTTCATCCGTTGCCTCTAAATAAAGCTTCATAAAACCATCGAACCTCATTGTCTCACCACTAGCCGTAAACATAAACTGATGTTCGGTTGTTTTCGCCTCAATCTGAGCGGTTACGACATCAAAGATTGCATCTTTCATCTGTGAGGCAACTGTCCTTTTCCAGATCAACTCATACAATCGTTGTTCGCGCCCATCCTCGGATCCACGCATCTGCTCAAAATGAGTGGGCCTGATCGCTTCATGAGCCTCTTGCGCATGTTTTGTTTTGGTCTGAAAGCTTCGAGTATTTCCCAAGAGATAATTATCACCAAACTGAGATAATATAGTTGATTTGATGGCAGCTAGGGCATCGACGGAAAGATTCGTAGAATCAGTTCTCATATAGGTAATATTACCCGATTCATAAAGTTTTTGTGCGAGCATCATTGTCTGTTTTGGTGAAAATCCCAACCTTCTTGAAGCTTCCATTTGCAAAGTGGAGGTAGTAAATGGCGCCGCAGGTTTACGTATAGATTCGCGACGATCAATTTTTATAACTAAATATTTCGCACCAACCAATTGTGATTCGATTTTGTCAGCCATTTCCTGATTTTTAATATCAAATTTTTTAGTATCCTTGCCATCAATACTTATGAGATATGCTTTGAATGATTGCTTTTGATTTAATTTCGATAGATTAGCGCCCAATATCCAATATTCAATCGGGTTAAAAGCCTCAATCTCTCGCTCGCGTTCCACTACTAGGCGAACTGCCACAGATTGAACGCGTCCAGCCGAAAGTCCGGTTTTGACCTTTTTCCAAAGGAAGGGGGACAATTTATATCCGACCAAACGATCCAAAACACGACGAGCCTGTTGTGCGTCAACCAAGTGAATATCAATACCACGAGGGTGTGCTATAGCATTTTCAACTGCAGTTTTAGTAATTTCATTAAAAACTATTCGCTTCACTCTAGGATCATTGGGCTTGAGGCCTAATGCAAATGTCAGATGCCATGAAATTGCCTCCCCTTCACGGTCAAGATCAGTTGCAAGATAAATTGTCTCAGCGGTTTTTGAATATTGCTTTAATGCCGATATAGTTTTTTTTGCTTTTGGCAATATACCATATTCGGGTTCATAGTTTTTTTCGACATCAACACCCAGCGATTTTTGAGGCAGATCTCTGACATGACCAAAACTAGCCAAGACCTTATAATCTTTGCCCAAATACTTTTCAATGGTTTTGGATTTGGCTGGGGACTCAACAATCACTAAATTCATAAGCATCTCTCAACTAATTTTATTTTTGTTTAACATTAGATAAACTACCAACTAAAACACAAAAAATCAAATAGATTAATTATTCAACGAAAAATCCACTCGACAATCGGACCACTTATAATATCTTATACCGCCCGCCACCAGCATTTACAATCAAGCCCTTTAATTCCATCATTGAGATAGTAGCGTTAATAGATATAATATTCATTTTGGACATTTGAACAATTTGATCAATAGGCATTTCGCCGACTTTTAGAATATTATAAATTATTTTTTCCGAGTCACCTTCTGGCTCTACTACCTTTGCTGTTTCTGGACTTAATTTTGATTTAATACCCAATTCAACCAAAATATCTTCTCCAGATGTCACTAATTTTGCACCCTCTTGTATCAATCGATTTGTACCAACCGAAACTTCTGAATTTATATTCCCAGGAACGGCGAAAACATCCCGATTATAATCCAGTGCCTGATAAGCAGTAATTAGTGCACCCGAAGAGCTAGCTGCCTCAACTACTAATGTACCCAATGAAAGGCCTGCTATAATTCGGTTACGCATAGGAAAATTAAATTTTGTTGGTATAGTACCGGGAGGAAATTCCGAGATAATAGCGCCATCTGATTTCAAGATATCTGTTCCGAGCCGATAATTACTCGCTGGATAGATTTCGTCCAACCCATTCCCAAGCACTGCGACAGTAATTCCCCCTGCATCCAACGCGGCTTGATGGGCCCAAGTATCAATACCAAGTGCGAGACCTGAGATTATTCCAAGTCCAGATTTTGCGCATTCACCAGCAAGTTTATATGCCGAATTTTTCCCATAGATAGTAAATTTCCGACTCCCCACTACCGCAATGGACTTTCGATGTATCGCAGCAATATCGCCCCTGATATAAAGTATGACCGGGCAATCTGGAGTACTCTTCAGTAATACCGGATATTCTTTGTCAAAAACCGTGACAAATCCAATATCTCTTTGAATAAGATCCGCAATAATCTCATCCGGATCGAATTGAGTGACGCATTCATTGATTAAGTTTACAATTTTAGTACCCAATTTTTCTTTATCATACTTTTTATGATTCCAAAAAATTGCTGGATCAGGACAAACTGCCAAGATTTTTCGCAAGGTTCCGCTTCCAATTTGAGAATGATGGTTTAAGGCCAATAGATATTTATAATTCAAGTTCCCTCCATAAATTCTATTTTATCAAATTCTCTCCGACAAAACCACTCTTGCGCAGATTTTCAACAGCTTTTTTAAGCATCTTTGAGTACAATACTAGTCCAATAGCTTCCATATTTCCATGCTGTTCCCTACCTAATATATTGCCGCCACCACGTATTTCCAAGTCATGCAAAGCAATATCAAAACCAGTCCCCAATTCATTATTTTTGGCCAATGCTCGCAGTCTCTTAACTGCATTTTCTGTCAGAGTTTTTTTGGGATATGTAAATAATGAATGAGCCTGCACCTTACTTCTTCCGATTCTACCTCGTATCTGATAAAGCTGAGATAAGCCAAATTTATCAGAATTATCGACTATTAAAGTATTCGCATTTGCCAGATCTAGACCATTTTCAATTATTGTAGAACAAACCAATATTTTGATTTTTCCCGCAGAAAATTCACCCATCGTTTGCATCAGAGATTGTTCTGACATCTGACTATGAGCTATGCCAATCGCTACATTAGGAAACATTTTTTGTAACTTATTTTTTCGCCCGCCAATGGTTGAGACTTCATTATGAAGATAATATACTTGACCATCTCGAGCCAATTCTCTCGCAATATATTCTTCTACCAATTGCTCGCTATGCTCAATAATTTTCGTCTCGATCGCTTTTCTTCCCATTGGAATAGTTGCAATTTGGGAAATATCACGAATACCAGAAATCGACATGAATAAAGTTCTGGGTATAGGAGTCGCACTTAATGTCAAAACATCAATACTTTCTTCAATTTTCTTAATCACCTCCTTGTGCTTTACTCCAAATTTTTGTTCTTCATCAATCACCAAGAGACCAAGATTTTTGAATTTTACGCGATTTGAAAGTAATTTATGTGTTCCAATAATAACGTCAATCGCTCCGCTTTCAAGATTTTTGAATATTTCGGATTGATTTATGAGACTTGAAAAACGACTAATTCGTTCGATCTTTACTGGCAGATTCTTAAACCGTTCCGATAAATTTACAAAATGCTGCTCAGTTAGCAAGGTCGTCGGGACCAAGATTGCTACCTGATAGCCATTTGCCAAAGTTTGTGCCGTTGCTCTGATAGCCACCTCAGTCTTACCAAAACCTACATCTCCGCAGATCAATCTGTCCATTGGATTTGCGCTTGCCAAATCAGTGTAGACTGACTCAATCGCTGATTGCTGGTCAGCTGTTTCGTTAAATTCGAAAGTTCGGATGATTTCATCGTTCCAATCACCAAAAAAATTTCTCGGTTTTTTGTTTACAATTTTTCGAGTGGCATATATATTTAACAATTCTTTCGCTACCAGAATTATATTTTCATATGTCCTTTTATAAGTATTCTTCCATGATGCGCTACCAAGTTTATTTAACTTTGGTTTTCTGGTATTTATACCAATATATGTAGATATTTTCGAGATTTGGTCAATTGGCACATAGAGAACATCTTCGTTGTAATACTTTATCACAACATATAATATACTTTCGCTCGAGATTTCGCGAATCATTAAAGTTGAGAAGATGCCGATACCATGGTCATCATGAACTACATAATCTCCTGGATTTATATTTGTATGATCGATAAGTTTCAATCGATTTGGCAGCACATTTACTTCTACCAATTCATCAATCTTTTTCTCACAACTGTCATCGAGAGAAAATATTTTTTCAAGTTTATTTCCAAAATAGTCGAGCACCACGGCATGTTTTTCATTAATTGGGTATAGCTTAATCAAACCTCCCAATACCGAGAATTGACCAGGACTTAATACCCCTTGTATGATTTTATCATAATTAAAATTAACAAGTTTTTTTACAACTTCATCAAAAGTATGATTATTATTTTTATCAATTTTAATTATTTGCATCTGAATATTTTACTAATTATTTAAAAAGAGACTCAATTATAGAGCCTCTTCTTAAATATATCAAGCGATACTAATTTATTTCTCGATTTCAACGCCCATACTTCGCGCAGTTCCAGCAATTATCTTCATCGCAGACTCGACATCATTTGCGTTCAAATCAGACATTTTGGTCTCAGCAATTTGTTTGAGCTGATCAGTAGTTAACGTTCCGATTTTATTCTTTTTTGAATTATCAGAACCCTTATCTTTTTTAAGTGCTTCCTTGATCAGAATAGCTGCAGGTGGTTGCTTCAACACAAAGGTAAATGAACGATCATCATAGATAGTAATCTCAACAGGTATAATGGTATTACCCTTTTCTCGGGTCTTCTCATTAAATTGTTGACAGAATTCCATAATATTCACACCCTGTGGCCCAAGGGCCGTGCCAACTGGAGGCGCAGGATTTGCTTTTCCAGCAGGACATTGTAATTTTACAATTGCTTTAATTGGCTTTGCCATATATTTTCCTAAATTTATTTATATTTTTTCGAGGAGAAGCGGCATTAAGCCCACTCGAACATTATTATTGATAATAGTTATCTAAACTTTGTTAACTTGCAAGAAATCAAGCATGACGGGTGTTTCTCGGCCAAACATATTAACCAGTACTTTAATCTTACCACGACCCTTATCGATCTCTTCAACCTTGCCCTCAGATCCCTTGAGTGGGCCATCGTTGATTTTGACGAGGTCGTTGATTTTGAAATCAATTTTGTATTTTGGATCCTCGACACCCATTCTCTTTTTAATTCGATCGATTTCCTCTTTGGACATAGGCGTAGGCCTGACACCAAAACCAATAAAACCAGTTACATTTGGCGTATTTCTGACTACATACCAAGAATCATCAGTTACAATCATATCGACTAGGACATATCCAGGAAAAATTCTACGTTCAACAATTTTCCTTTTGCCATTTTTAATCTCAATTTGTTTTTCTTTAGGGACAATTACATCAAATATTTTATCTTGCATTACCAATGACTCAATCCTTTGATTGAGGGAATCATATACCTGCTCCTCATAGCCAGAGTAAGTATGTATTACATACCAATTACGCTCTCCGGATTGCTTCAGCGTCAAGAATTTTTTCTGAGTACCAGCAATCAATTCCTTATTTGCTTTTGGCTCTTCCTGAGTTTTCTCTTTTTCTACTTTTTTGGTCATTTATATCCCTAAATCTTATTTTCAACGATAAATTCAATCAAGCGCGTCAAGCCATAATCGAGTAGAGCCGCAATCATAGTTGCCAGTGCAGCTGATACTATTACAATAATAGTATGATTTATTACTTCTTTTCTAGTTGGCCAATTAACTTTTTTGAGCTCAAGCCAAACTCCTGCGAGATAATTGAAAATTAAATTGTTTTTCATTTTACAAATTAATAGAGAGAATCTTTATCTTGGTGTAATGCTGTTTGTGGCCAAGATTTCTCTTATACCTTTTTTTTGCTTTAAATTTTATAGATTCAACCTTCTTACCAGTTGTCTCCCCTAAAATCTCTGCCTCAACTTTTGCGTCTTTAATGAAAGGGGCGCCAATTGTTACCTTTTTATCATCGGAGACCAAAAGAACCTCAGTAAAGGTTAGTTTATTCTCCTCTGTTTCACCCATTAGGGCAATATCATATTCCTTTTCGGCCATTACCTTGTATTGGATGCCGTTTAATGAAACTACTGCAAACATTTCTCTCCTAATTTAAAAAAGACCAGCGGTCTATATTTAATTAAATTCTATCATATACTCAGAAAAAGTCAATCCTTTTTAATCAAAAAAGATTAATTAGACGATTTTAAAGTGATAAATATAATTTATCATACATTTTAATCTCTTAAAAAGTGATTTTTTTGTGTCGGATATATATACTCTCTATTAACCCGATTGAAAAAAGCGAAACAATCAATGAGGTTCCACCAGAGCTCAAAAATGGTAACGGAATACCCGTCACAGGCATAAGCCCCACATTCATACCAATATTAATCAAAACATGCACAAAAAACATCGCAGCCACGCCAAAACAAATAAGTAATCCAAAATTATCACGAGATAGATTTGCAGTATCTATTAGCTTCGAAAAAAGTAATAAATATAGAGCAATTACGACAAACGAACCAACAAATCCATACGACTCAGCAATTCCAGCAAAAATAAAATCAGTATTTGCTTCAGGCAAGAACTGTAATTGACTTTGAGTCCCCTTTCCAAGCCCCTTACCCAATATCCCCCCCGACCCAATTGTTATTTGGGCTTGCTTTACATTATATCCCCTACCCAATGGATCAAGGTCCGGATTGATAAATACCAAGATTCGACTTCGTTGATAGTCATGCAATAAATTACCGAACGGTTTGACATTTAACACACTCAGCGCAACGACAATACAAAATATTGAAATACCAAACGATATTATAGAGCTTTGTATTTTCGAAGGACGAGCGACAAAGAGCATCACAATATATATAAAGCACAAAACCAAAGCCGATCCGAAATCAGGCTCCTTGATGATTAGAAACAAGGGAACAATTAATAATAAAAAAGAAATAAATATATCCCTCCATCTGATATTGCCTATTCTTTCAGAAAAGAATGAGGCAAGTGCACATATTAAAAATATTTTCGCTATCTCAGATGGCTGGAGTTGAAACACCTTCAAATCCAACCAGTTTTGCGATCCATTTGTAACTTTGCCAAACATATCAACAAGAATCAATAATATTATTGAGATGATATAAAAAATCCAGCTTGTACCACGAAAAAAACGATAATCAAAAAACGATGCTAGCACCAAAGCGACGCTACCTATTAGGAAAAACACCACCTGACGAACCACAACTGAATTGTTACCGCTAATCACCAACAAGCTATAAATAACAGAAAGACCGATTAACACCAATAGAATCGGAGCAATTAATAGTGTCAAATCAAATGTTTTAATTTTTTTTGGCATATCTTTTATTAAACAGTTTTTTTATCAATTCCAATTGAGATTAATTTGCCGTCAATATTATATTCGACTTTTGAGTTTTCCAAGAGGACATTCGATGATATTCGATTCGCTAAGACTTCTTTGGCAACAATATCAAGATTAATGGCTTCAATTAATTCGCTCGCATCTGATTCATAAGACACCTCTATCCGATCGTCAATATTAAAATTTCGATTCTTCCGTAAAGCCTGAATATTACGGATTATTTCCCGACTATACCCTTCAATTTTTAATTCCGATGTTATTTCAGTATTAATTGTAACGGTATTTATCTCACCAGGAGCATTGCTTACCATCTTAACATTGACTTCTTCTGCAATTATTTCTGTCAACTCACTCTCCAACAAATCACCATGATATTGCAATAATGAAAGTGGTTGACGAACTTTAATTTTGGCAGTAGCCCTAGCCGAGAGTCCCATCTCTACAATTTTTCGAACTCGCTCCATTTTTTCATTTAAGAGTTGATCGATCAATTTCGTTTCTGCCACAGGATAAGATTCCAGATGCACTGACTTTTGGCTAGTTAAATTCGTAAATATTTCTTCGGCAATAAATGGTGCAAATGGCGCTAATAGTTTTGAAAGTTCTGTCAGAACAGTCCATAAAGTCTGATAGGCATTGTTTTTATCACCATCATTTTCACTCTTCCAAAAACGTTTTCTCGATCGACGAATATACCAATTTGATAGATTATCCACAAAAGGAGCAAACAAACGCGTAGTTCTAGTCAGGTCATAGCTCTCCATGCCATTATTTACCTCAAGACAAAGCTTGTTCAACTCTGAAATTACCCAGCGGTCAAGTATATTTGTGCTATTTATCGGCTCTTTCCTAACAACTTCAACATTTGGCGACCAACCATCAATATTTGCATAAAGTATGAAAAATGAATACGAATTCCAAAGCATTCTAAGCATTCCCCTACTTATTTCCGCCACTTCTTTTTCTGAAAAATTCAAATTTTCAGCCTGCATTACTGGGGAAGTTAATAAATACATTCGGACTGAGTCGGCGCCATATTTATCAAACATTAGCATTGGATCAGGATAATTCTGCAATCTTTTGGACATTTTCTTACCATCTTCTGCTAGGACTATTCCGTTTACAATCACATTTTTGAAAGCGATCGAACTGCTAACACCAGTTGCAATAGTATGCAGATAATAAAACCATGCACGGCACTGATCTTGACCTTCAGCGATAAATTCAGCTGGAAAACTTTTGTCAAATTTTTCTTGATTTTCAAAAGGATAATGCAACTGAGCATATGGCATCGAACCAGAATCAAACCACGTATCTAATACATCAGGGACACGTTTCATTTTTTTATCACACTTCTCACATGGTATCAAAATCTTATCAAGCACATCTTTGTGCAAATCAAGCACTCCAGCACCACTCAATCTTTCGAGCTCAGCTACCGATCCAATCACGATTCGTTCGCCACATTCGCACTCCCAGATTGGCATACAAGAAGCCCAATAACGTTGTCTTGAGATTGACCAATCACGAGCCCCTTCAAGCCACTTCCCGAAACGACCATTCTTAATATGCTTTGGAGACCAATTGATCTCCTTGGCGTTTTCAAGCATTCGGTCTTTCATTTTAGTGACCCCTACAAACCAAGATGAAGTAGCATAATTTAATAATGGAGTATCGCAACGCCAACAATGTGGATAACTATGTTCATACTTTTCTTTTGAGAACAGCAGTCCTCGATGCGACAAATCTTTGATAATCTCAATGTCCGTAGCCATATGGTCACCCAAAGGCTTAACTGAAAGCCCAGCAAATGGCTCAAATTCTGTTTTAATAATGCCGTCCATACCAACATGTTGAATAAATGGTAGCTTAAATTTCTGGCCTAGTCTTAAATCATCGTCACCAAAAGCCGGCGCAATATGCACCACGCCTGTACCTTCTTCGGTTGTGACGAACTCTCCAATGTAAACTTTCCAGCCATTATTATGAACACTAGGATTCTTTACATAGTCGTCCTGTTCGCGCATGTCAAAAAGTGGCTCATATTCCAACCCCGTTAGATCCTCTCCTGAGAGATCTTCGTATACAATTTCTATTTCATTGTCCTTAAAGATATCCTTAATGCGATTGGTCGCGACGAGGTATGTCTCATCGATTCCATTAATCCGGACGGCTGAATACTTTATTTTAGAGCCGACAGCCAAGGCCACATTACCGAGTAAGGTCCACGGTGTGGTAGTCCACGCCAATATATAATCAGACTCTTTCGTTTCATAATTCCCACCAAATATCTGGCCAGTTTTGAGATGAAATTTTGCAATAGCAGATAAATCTTTGATGTCTTTGTAGCCCTCGGTCACCTCTGATTGAGAGAGGGTAGTTTCACATCTTGGGCAGATGTGCATTGAACGATAATCTTTATAAATTAAATCATTATCATACAATTTCTTAAATACCCACCAGACGCTTTCCATATATGACGTGTCCATAGTTTTGTATGAATTTTTCATATCAGCCCAGCGACCAAGTCGTCGCATTACAGATTCCCATTCACCAACATATTCAAGAACCATTGAGCGACAAGTTTGATTAAATTTATCAACACCAATTTGTTCAATGTCTTTCTTTTGTTTTATTCCTAATTTTTTCTCGGCAATATTTTCGATAGGCAAACCATGGCAGTCCCAGCCCCATTTACGCTCGACAAAACGTCCTCGCATTGTCCAATATCGTGGTACGACGTCTTTCATAGTCGAGGCTACAATATGACCATAGTGTGGCGTGCCAGTAGCAAAAGGTGGCCCATCGTAAAAATGATATGGCTCCATATCTTTCGTCTTTTCCAAAGATTTCTCAAATATTTTTTCAGTATCCCAAAAATCCAAGGTTTTTTTCTCAGTCTCTGGCAAATTCATCTGTGGTAGTACTTCTTTAAACATAATTCCTTTCTCGACCAATATCCTTTTTATGTAAGGATAAGGTGAAAATAAAATAAACAACTATTTGTAATTTTAATAAAAAATGACCCAAAAACATTTGAATTAAAAAATTCAAGTTTTAGGGCCACATATAAGATGAAGTTAATTTTAACTCTGAAGGCATTTTGCAATGGACTTCTTCAAATAAACTTTCAATCTTACAGTGAGTTACCAGCCAAAAAATACTCAATTTTGACACTTACGCGTGACTGACGAGGAATTCTACTTTTCCAAAAAATTTGAAATTTCTTTTCCCAGCTTGCCATTGATAATGGCTCAAATGCTTTATAATTATGATTATACAACAACCGAACAATATTTTCAATAAAAAAAATGACTCTTAGTTAATTAGTGTGGTGGATACATAATTAATAATTCTAATGAAAAACAATATTTGTCCTATATTTCCCCTCTTAATTTAGAGCCTGTCCTGAGCGAAGTCGAATGGAAGGGGTCAGGGGAGGTATTGACACAACTTAACCTCACCTAGCCTCTCCTTCGAAAGGAGAGGGAATTATCACAAAATACCCCTCCTAACCTCCCCTAATTTAAGGGAGGAATAAGCACACAAAGTAACATTTATATGTAAAAAACTTGTGGTGCAATTTTTTCGTGATAACTACGCATAGAGTTGCCACACTAAAGAGTAAAGAGTCTAAAAAAAAATGTGAGTTGGTTTTAACTATCAATTCTAAATTTGATTTTTGATTTAGTATTATCGCTCGTACTAGTTTCCAATTTACGGATTGACATAGACCGGACATCTCCTATCTCGAGAATACGACCGTCCTCAAGCAGTACCTTGCCACTCTTGTGGTCCTTAAACTTGCCTGTCAATATTTCACCGTCACGCATTTTAATAAAAAGTGGCGTACCCTTGGCAAAGCTAGTATGCATTAACCCACCTCAACAACTTTATTTTTTGAACTCTCACCCAACACAATATTGACTTCACTTTTGGAAACATCGAAGTATTCTGCTAGCACAGCGACTAATCGCTTATTTGCCTCGCCATCAATTGGTTTTGCTCTAATCCATACCTTAAACGAATTGACAGAAATTTCTTCAACCTTCTCATTGCTATTATTGAGGATAACTTTTACTGAGATTTTCATTTATACCTCCTAGTGCAAAAGCCCGCCCCATTCGATTACTGTAAAACCTTTTCTTGAGATCGAGGTTAATTTTTGTGACTTTAAATCATATGTTTTATCAAGTCCCTGAAAATCAAGAAATATCCGAATCACTGTATCTGGTTTTGGAATTACAGTCATTGGAATCATCTGGTTAACTGTACTTGTACCAAACCAAGTCAAGCGCACGTATGGTTTATCTGGCATTTTTGGTAGCCAAAATTCCATGAAATCATTCTTCTCTTTTTTATTCAGACCAAGCTTGTCTAGGTGATCAGATATAGTATTGGAT
>JBAXQZ010000016.1:0-13901 GCA_037131475.1 bacterium
GCCACAATAATGTGGCTTTTTATAAATAAGAACGGTATAAACGGCTTAAATAATTCCTAATTTCCTATTTCAAATCGAGCGAATCTCTTGATCTCAAGTTTCTCACCAATTTTGGCAATCTTCTCATTCAAAAGCTCCTCAATAGTTTTTGAAGGATCCTTGACAAAGGCTTGACACATCAAAGCATTTTCCTCAGAAAATTTCTTGATTTTACCCTCAACAATCTTCTCTGCAATTTCGGCTGGCTTGCCACTTGCGCTTACCTCTTCGAGATAAATCGCTTTTTCCTTGGCTAATTCATCAACATCAACATCAGAAGGACGAAGATATTTCGGATTCATTGCAGCAATATGAAGCGCAATATCATGCGCAAATGCTTTAAATTCTTCATTTTTTGCAACGAAATCAGTCTCAGAAAGTACCTCTACCAAAACTCCGATTTTGCCATTTGAATGAATATATGACTCGATGATACCCTCATTTGCTTCACGGTCTGCCTTCTTGGCAGCTTTGGCCATACCTTTTTTGCGGAGTACGTCTATTGCCTTTTCGGCGTCACCATTTGCCTCTTCAAGAGCTTTTTTGCAGTCCATCATCCCAGAACCAGTTCTAGCTCTCAATTCAGCGATATCTTTTGCAGTAACCATATTTTTCCCTTTTATTTTAAATAATCATTTACCATTTTCGAGTTACCAATTATTTTCCGATTGACAATTTTCAAATTGATAATTAATTGATCATTAATAATTAAAAACTGAAAATTACTTAGTCTGTGCCTGAGCTACTAATTTATTTTCCTTGATAACCTTGGCGAATAAATTTGCAAATAATTCGATAGATTTTGTGGCATCATCATTGGCTGGGATAGGATAATCAATCTTAGTAGGATCAGCATTTGTGTCAACTAGAGCGATGACTGGTACACCCTCAACTTTGGCTTCAGCCAGAGCAATTTTCTCGTCATATGAACCAAATAGTATCAATACATCGGCTTTTGAATTTAATCCTGTCAAACCACCGAAGATCTTCTCACCACGAGCATGTTCTTTTTTCAATTTGGCAAGCTCTTTTTTGTTCAAATCAATCTTATCGCTAGCCAAAAGTTCTGTCTGTTTTTTGAATTTATTGACTGAAGATTTTAGTACTTCCATGTTGGTCAAAGTTCCACCAATCCAACGCACATTTACGTACGAAGCGCCACATTCAATCGCAGCTTTCTTGATCAATTCGCTCGATTGCTTTTTGGTGCCAACAAAAATAAATTTCTTGTTCTCTTTGGCCATTCGTGCGATGAAGTTTGTTGCTTCCATAAGCTTTTCAGCTGTTTTCTCGAGATTGATAACGTGAACCTTTGACTTGGACGTAAAGATATAGGGAGCCATCTTTGGATTCCAACGTGAAGTTTTGTGTCCAAAGTGAACGCCGCTATCCAACATCGTTCGTAGAGAAGGATTAGTAACCATAATAAATTCCTTGCTAATTATTGTAATTTAAATAAATAATAAATATATTGACATCAATCAAATTTATTTCCATTTCAATGGAAACCAAAAACAAAATAATTTGACAATTGCGATGGTCAATAGTCGAACCAAAATCCCTTTTTAACATCATCCGCTCAACTTGCTCCAGAAAAACTGGAGAGAGATATATGAGATGAGCGTGTCGATTTGCCGTTGGGCATATTTAATCGTTGTCTAGATAATATCACAATCTTGACGCATAATCAATACTATGCTAGAATCAAGTTACAAAATTAATCCGAAAGAGATATGAAGAACGACATTCATCCAAAATACAACAAGAATATCACAATCAAATGTGGTTGTGGTGCTACTTTTGAAACAGGCTCGACTTCTGATGATATCAAAGTTGAAATCTGTTCCGCTTGCCATCCATTTTATACTGGCAAACAAAAATTACTAGATACCGCAGGAAGAGTTGATAAATTCAAAGCTAGAGTAGAAGCAGCACAAAAAATGCAAGATGCTCTCAAGAAACCTGCAGTCAAAGAAATCAAAGAAGTCAAACCCGCCAAAGAGACCAAGACAGTCAAAGAAATACCAGCAGCAGAAGAACAAACTTCCAACTAGCTATTTTTACTATATCAAAATCGGCATGAATCTCTTATAATATAGGAGTGCAAGGCCGATTTTTTGTAAACAACTACCAAGCAGGAGCATTATTTTTGCTTCATTCGATTGAATAAATCAATTATTAAGTTCAAATCTATGCAAGAAAAACTACAAAAAATTTTAAATCATTACCAAGAACTGGAAAAGCAACTCAGCGATGCCGACATCATCTCTGACCAAGCTCGGTACACCAAGATAGCCAAAGAAAAATCCTCTTTGGATAACTTCGCGATGAAAATCTCGCGCTATTTTACTGTCCAGAAAAACATAATAGAGAATCAAGAGATGCTAAGCTCCGGTGATATCGAACTTCAAGAATTAGCCAAGATGGATATTGACGCGCTTGAGTCAGAAAAAACCAAGCTCGAAGAAGAAATTCAATTTGAGCTTCTACCCAAAGATGCCAATGATGAAAAAAACGCTATCATCGAAATTAGACCCGCCGCAGGCGGTGAAGAAGCTGAGCTTTTTGCCGCTCAAATTTTTCGTATGTACGCCAGATATGCCGAGAAAGAAAATTGGCGAACAAATATTCTTTCATCTCAAGTTACCGGCATTGGCGGTATGAAATATGTTGCTTTTGAAATTCAAGGTGATCATATTTACTCCAAAATGAAATACGAAAGTGGCGTCCATCGTGTCCAACGCGTTCCAGAGACGGAAAAAGCCGGCCGCATCCACACTTCCACCATCACAGTTGCCGTCTTGCCAGAAGCCGAAGAGGCTGATATTGAGATCAAAACCGAAGATCTCCGTGTTGACGTTTATCGCTCCAGTGGTAATGGCGGTCAATCCGTCAATACTACAGACTCTGCTGTTCGCATCACACATCTACCGACTGGCCTAGTCGTAACCTGCCAAGATGAAAAAAGTCAGCTCAAAAACCGCAACAAAGCTATGAGTATTTTGCGCTCACGATTACTTCAGGACGAAGAAGATCGTCTCTCGAAGGAACGAGGTGACGCTAGAAACTCTCAGATTGGCTCCGGCGATCGTTCAGAGAAAATCCGTACCTACAATTTCCCTCAAGATCGTGTCACTGATCATCGTATCAATATGTCGTGGCACTCTCTGCCCAATATTATGGAGGGTGATATTGCGCCAATTATTGAAGCCCTCTCCAATGAAGATCAAGCCCGCAAGCTTGCTGAGTCCAATTAATCGCGAATCGACTGTCGACTCTTTTTGTCGTTATTTATTCAATCAACACAAGAATACAAACATTGAAATGATTCTCAATCGCAATCAATATGAATATCCAAACAATATACAAAAAATCCATTGATGATCTTCGCGCTTCCAAAATCTCAACACCAGAGTTAGATGCGAAAATTTTGATTGAAAACGTCCTCAATATTTCTCCAACTCAGTTTTTTGCACACCCAGAGATGCTAATTACCTCCAAACAATCTGCTCAGATTCTCAAATTCATTAAAAGGCGTTCACAAGGCGAACCAATCGCCTATATTTTGGGCAACAAAGAATTTTATGGCTATGATTTTATTGTAAACAAAAGCACTCTCATCCCCCGCCCCGAATCCGAATGGCTAGTAGAAACTGCTCTAAATTGTTTAAAAGATAGAAGCGCTATTCCAAATTCACTTCACATCATAAAAGAGCCAGAAAAAATGCTTCCTGCGTTCCTTGATGCCAGTATTTCTATGCTTGATAACGAAATGAGTGGAGCCAACTTCCGCCGTCGCCTCAAACGCCTTTCATCTCAAATCTTTACTCACTCTCAAATCCCAAAATCAACATTTAATATTCTTGACCTCGGCACCGGCTCGGGAGCCCTTATTATTTCATTAATAAAAGAGTTACAAAAACTTTACACCCCTTCGGACTTAAATTATTTCGCCTCCGACATCTCCCCTTCTGCTCTCAATATTGCACGAAAAAACACTAGACTTCACAATATTAAAAATATCAAATTCGTTCAATCAGACCTATTCTCAAACCGCTTGCTCCACCAGAAATTCGATATTATCATCGCCAATCTTCCATATGTGCCGGACTCCGACCAAGATACCCCCTCAACATATCCAGCAGGAAAAATAAATGATTTGCCCACAAAATCAATCGACTTTGAGCCAGCTTCGGCCATTTTTGCCGATGACAACGGCGCTTCGATTATCAAAAGATTTCTAACACAATGCCCTCAATATCTAGCCGATAATGCCCTAATTCTCATAGAGCTCGATCCACGCAACGCCAACGCAATCAAAAAATTCGCAGAGAGATTTTTCCAAGAAGCAAAAATAGAGTTACAAAAGGACCTCGCTGGCCACTATCGCTATCTCACTATTCAAAAAATAAAAAAGCCGTAGATAAATAAATATCTACGGACTCCTGTGTCATTAATTAGACTCTTATCGAGGAGTCTGTTGAGGCATTAAATATCCTCGGGACCGTGATAGAACATATGTTCCCATCGGTCTTCTTCGTAGCGGGCCCTCTCTTCCTGCATCCGAATCATTTCGTCACTGACGATTTCGTCACTGTCCAGCTCTACAACATCGGTAGAGTCTAACTCCGTAAGTTGATCATGATTTGACATCATTAATCTCCTTTTCCAGGGTAAATATATTATACGCCTATTTTTGGCATATGTCAATAGCCGTGCTCCTCTCCTTTCGAAGGAGAGGCAGGCATTTGCCATGAGCGAAGTCGAATGGGCGAGGTTAAATATTAGCTTAGATATATGAATTTCAAACAATTAAAATATGCGCCGATCTCTCGGCGCATATTTTAATATATCTGTATATTTCCCAATCTGTTATCTGCGAAATCTGTATTCCGTATGACCTTGGAACTACTTGCTCTCTTCTAGCTTCACTTTAACAGTCTTCTCTTTGCCCTTGGATAAGATTTTAATATCAACTTGATCGCCTACCTGATAGCGTTGAATCAATGAAGATAGACTGTTGGTTGCGTCAATTTTTTCTCCGTCAACCTCTAAGATAATGTCATTTTCTACGATTCCTGCCTTGTCTGCTGGTGATCCAGGCACAACTGCATAATCGCCAAACCCAGTACCTCTCAGCACAATCACGCCATAATCGACAGCCAAATTATTGGCCTTTGCGATTTCTGGTGTAATTACCTGGTATCTCACGCCCAAATATGGGCGAACGATTTTACCAGTCTTCTTGATACTATCAATCGCAGATTTCGCCTCATTGATAGGTATGGCGAAGCCAATTCCCTGCGCCCCAGAAGCTACAGCGGTATTAATACCGACGACCTGACCCTTTAGATTGACAAGTGGACCGCCAGAATTGCCTGAATTGATTGCGGCGTCAGTTTGAAGTAAATTACTCAAAGTTTCAGAAGATGCTCCGCTCGAATCAGACGCTTGTATCTGACGACCTTTGCCCGAAACAATTCCTGAAGTAACAGTGTTTTGGAACTGCCCCAAAGCATTACCGACAGCCACAACCCATTGGCCAACCTGAAGCTGGTCAGAATCACCAAGCTCCACAACTGGCAGGTTTCGTGCGTCAATTTTGAGCACAGCCAAATCATTAAACGGATCAGTTGATTGTACTGTCGCATCATAAGTCTTGCCGTCAACCATCACGACCGAATATGTCGAGCTTGTCCCGATACTCGCGATCACATGTTTATTTGTTAAAATTAAGCCATCGCTTGTGATAATAAAACCAGTTCCAGCGCCCTCAGTTTGAACAGCTTGCCCAAATAAATTGGTTGCCATGCCCTTCTGTGTGATTGAAACGACAGAGCTTGAAACTTTTTTGGCAGAATCAATAATCGCGCTAGATTCCTCTACGACAATTTTTTCGGTATTTGTAGTCGGTATTGCCAACTTGCCAAACCTAGATAATCCGAACTTATCGGCGACCTTGCCATTGTTTGAAGAAAGCAATATCACGCCACCAACTCCACCAATTGCTCCCAATATCAAACTAATAAAGACTACTAACACTATCAAAAAACGCAAATTACGAGCCATCTTTCGGTTGTTTGCCATACCAGAATTGGCAGATTTCTCGTCATATTCTATCTTCGTCATAAATTATCTCCTTAATTCATATTCTCAGATACTTTGTCGGCAGCATCTTTAATAACCTTTTTGGTAGCCACTTCTTCTTTTGCCAAAAATTCAGTCATTGTATCACAACATTTTCCCAGAGATTCATGACATTGCTTCATGCATCCTTTGGATTTTTTTGCCAGTAATTCTCGTGACTCTTTTCCACTTTTTGGCGCCATTAAGACTCCAGCCACAGCTCCAGCAGCGAGACCCAACATAGTGCCTAAAATTAAATTTTTCTTGCTCATTTTCCTCCAAATATTATTTTTTATTCTCATTCATCTTATTAATTATTTTTTTGACAAGATTAAACGACAAGATGAAGCTTTTGGCTAAATCTTTTGCTTCATTCATCGAAGCGACGGTTTTGCCGATATAAATATCAAGCTGTGTCGTCCGAGCACTCACAATCGTCGTCGTTCGCTTAACATCCACCAAGATACCAATCAGCTGGATCAACACAAAGATAATAAATACTCCAACCGCTGACAAGACTACAAGAAATATTTGATACAACAACTCAGTCATATCCCTCCAAATTTAATTATTACTTATCTTGTATTATACCACATTTACAATTCAATAAAACCAAATGAAGAATTAAATAATTGTGAATTATTTTGCTTTGTCTATAACTTCCCAACCCGTAGAATCAAATTTTGAGGTTGGAATGACAAAAATATGGCCATCATCACTTTCAATCCTGACTTTTCTATTATCCACCTTGCGGACAATACCTATGGCATCACCAAATCGTATTTTATAACCGACTCCAAAATCAATATCTTTGGCCAAGAACACACCAGCAATCAAATCACCGACCAGGGCTGAAGTACCATTTGATAGTGCTAAGCCAATGATTATTAAGAGCCCCGAAAAAGTTACGGCAATTCCCGATAGACCTAGATGTCGAGCAAACTCGGAGAAAAATATTACCCACATAATTGCCGTCGATAGAGGCAATATAATATCAACCATCGCCTTCCTCGTGTGAATAATAGCTAATCCTTTGCGGATGAACATCAGGAAAATTTTAATAATGATGTAGCCAAAAAGTAATCCCAATATCATCATTGGCAGCTTGGGCACAAGACCGATAAAAAATTGCGTCGAGTCGGTAAAAAGATTCATTTAAACCTCCAATTTTTGCTTTAAGATTTTTGAAATTTCTCTTGGATCAGCTTGACCCTTTGTAACTTTCATCACCTGTCCGACGAAGAAGCCAAATAATTGATTCTTACCACTGCGATATTCTGCGACTTCTCGTTCACTCTCAGCCAAAATCTTATCAATTACCGATTCCAAAGGCTCCAAATCTTGATTTGCGAATCTCAGAAAAGCTTCTTGATATGAAATATTTTCGACGTGAATTTGCGAGACAATTTGCTGGAACATATTCTTTGAGACATTGTGCGTCGCGAGAAGCCCAATCGCCCCGCCGTAGTCAATCGCATGCTTATCCAATTCAGTAGCATCAAGATCAAAATCAAAATAATTATGGACAATTGATTTGGCTAGAGTTGCCTTCTGTGTTTCGGTAACAAAATCAACGATTGCATTATATGCGTACATTTTTTCTTCGTTATTCAACAGTATTTGACCCTCAGCATAAGGAATTCCGATTGCAGTCAAGCGAACCAACAAAGTTTCCATATCTTCTGATATTTCACTCTCCAGCTTATCCAGATCATATTTTGAGGTGTTAAAAGGTGGCAAATCAGGCTCGGGGAAATATCGATAATCAGCCGCCGCCTCCTTGCGTCTTTGCGTGTAAGTCGTATTGGTATCGCTATTGTACCCGCGTGTTTCCTTCTCATTTTTCTCTGGCCAATTAGGATATTTTTCGCGCAAACGCTTCTCTTCAATAATCAGGGCTTTTTCTACAAAACGGAAGGAGTTAATATTTTTGAGCTCAACAATCTCCGACATTTTTTCGCCATCAGTAATTGAAATATTAGCATCACAACGCATATGTCCCTTCTCCATACTGGCCTCCGAAACGGAGACAACATCTCGCACAATTTTTTGAAGCTTACGCAAGAAGTCTGCTGCCTGCTTTGGCGACTGAATATCTGGCTCAGTAACGATTTCCATTAGAGGGGTACCTGCACGATTGAGATCAACAAGACTTTTCCCATTTGAATGAATCAATTTGCCCGCATCCTCCTCTAGATGAATTCTATTCAAGCGAACTTTGTGTCCATCAATCTTGAGAAAACCACCGACACAAAATGGCTCGTCAAACTGACTAATTTGATACCCCTTTGGTAGATCAGGATAAAAGTAATGTTTGCGATCAAATTTAGCGATTTTGGGAATTGTACAATCGAGGGCTATACCCGTCTTGATTGTTGAGAGAATCGCCAATTCGTTTGCCACCGGCAAAGCGCCAGGCAAACCCAAGCAGACAGGACAAACCACAGTATTGGGCGCTCGACCCTCTGCATTGTTGTCACATTTACAAAACATCTTTGATTTTGTCTTCAACTGGACATGTATCTCAAGTCCGATTGTTGTTTTCAATTTATCCATATTTATTGTCTTCCTTATCTTATAGCGGTATCCATATCTTCATCACTCCAGCCACGCTCCTTCATCTTACCATACAACAACGTCACTTTTTCTTCATATTTTCTTAAAAAGAGTAACGTTTCCATCTTGTAGATATTGAGCTGAAATTCATCGATATTAAGCATTTTCATATTTAATAAATCCATATATTTGGCACCATCACTTCCTGTCAGACCGACCTCATCTCCGGCCATGATTTCACATAAATCATCTGAATACCTCTTCTCTCTTTCCATTTCCTCGATGAATGATGGCTCGACAGCTAGCCCAGTGCCAACCGCATGTCTTCTCAAATACAAGTTGTGATGTTCTTCTAATTTAATAGCACTGGATAAATTATTGAATTTTTCCAGATCATCCAAGATTTTTTGGCATTGTTTATTGATTTCATCTTCGCTCAATATCTCGCCCAAATCTATCTCATTGTGCATATATTCCCTTCTGACACTTAAAATCTGAGGAGCAATAATTTCTTGGTTGCTTCTTTGAGCTGATTTTCGCTGATATTTATACCATGTTCATGTACTGCTTGGTTGCGTGTCTTGTGACCTTGCCATAATTGATTGTAAATATCTTGACTGAGAAATTGCTGAGCTTCTTTGAGCTTATCAGCCACAGTTTTACCGGCAAATCCTCTCTTCTCCAAAGTATAATCAAGCAATTTGTCAGCTTCGATTAAAGCATGTTTTAGCTCAAATATATTCTGACTTTGCAGATTTCTCTCAATTTCTTCGCGCTTTGACGAAATATATGCCCGATCACTAACCGATAAATCATTCCGTTTTTTAATACCCTTAAACGGTAACGTAATAAGCCACCAAAGCATTTTGAATATTCCCGCAATGATTACGAAGAGAATATCCTGTTGTTGATTTTTATTGCGTTTTTTGGCCATTTGCCCCAAATCCTAGTTATTTAACTTCGATTGAAGTGATGTATACAGGCGTAACTGGCTTATCCTTATCATCGACTGATACTTCAGAGATTGCGACCGCGATATTCTGCCCCTTTGTCACCTGGCCGAAAACAGTGTATTTACCATCCAAACTTGGTTGATTTTGTTCGGTCACAATAAAGAATTGGCTTCCATTGGTATTGGGTCCTGAGTTTGCCATAGCCAATGAACCGACCTCCGCCTTATGAGATTTTAAATTGTAATTATACGTATAGCCTGCCGCCACGTTTTGATCTATCTGATCCTGTGTAAGACCCAAGCTCGTTGGATTAATCTCATCGGCGAATTGATAGCCCGGTCCACCAGTCCCATTTCCAGATGGATCGCCTCCTTGGATCATAAAGCCTTTGATCACTCTATGCCATGTCAGATTGCTGTAGAAGCCTTTTTGGGCCAGTTTTGCAAAATTTTCAGTTGTTTTAGGCGCATCTTTCTTATAAAGATCCACACTTATATCGCCCATCGATGTATGGATGATTGCGGAATTTCCCGTGACCTGATCTGGATTTCCTGGCAAATATTTACTGACAAATGGATATGTGGCGACTGCCAATAGACAAATCGTCACGATCCAGAAAGGTATCTTTTTCCAAAAATTATAAAAAGGGTCCATTCGGCTCTCAATTTGCCGCAAATTTTCCTTGTGTTTCTTATATAATTGCTCTTTTGCTTCACGTCTTTTTTGTGACTGTTTGCCCATAATGGCCTTTCGATAAATTCCAAATTCGAATAGCTAGATTCGAAACTAGATTATATATTATTTTTTTTAAATTATAAATTAATTATTGGCTTCCTATTGTGCCATTCAGTTCTTGATTGATAAGTGTAACCGACATTTAATATTTTATCCTCACCCCACATTGGACCGACTAGTTGCAATCCTACCGGCAGATCCTTGCCTTCACGAACTACAAATCCAGCTGGTACGCTCATCGCAGGCACACCTGCGGGATTAATTGGTACTGTCATAATGTCTGATTTGTACATTGACAGAGGATCTTCGGACTTTTCTCCGAGTTTAAAAGCTGGAGTCGGCGAAACAGGAGTAGCTAATATATCAACATTTTTAAACACTTGATCAAATTCATTTTTGATCAAAGTTCGTACTCTTTGAGCTTTTTTGTAATATGCATCATAATAGCCAGCGGACAAAACATAGCTCCCCAACATTATTCGCCTCTTTGCCTCTGCCCCAAAACCTTTTGCCCTTGATTGCTCATAGACCTCCGCGATTGAGCCAGCAAAATCCTTATCTTTGAGCATCGATAATCCGTATCGAATTCCATCATAACGAGCCAGATTTGAGCTCACTTCAGCCGGCATTAGGATATAGTAAACCGCCAATGCATAATGAACCGAAGGCAATGATACTTCGACTATCGATGCTCCAGCCTTTTCAAGTTCATTTATCGCATTTCGTATCGTTGTCTCAACATCAGCGTCAATTCCCTCACCAAAGAATTCCTTTGGCACACCAATCTTCATGCCTCTGATATCTCCTGTCAAAAATTTGGTATAATCGGGGACCTCAACCTTGCTACTCGTCGCATCAGCATCGTCATGACCACTCATTGCACCAAGTAATATCGCTGCATCTTCGACTGTCTTAGTCATTGGACCAGCCTGATCAAGTGAAGAGGCCATTGCTATCGTCCCCAAGCGGCTCACTCTACCATAAGTTGGCTTGAGCCCCACTATACCGCAATGACTTGCAGGCTGACGGATAGATCCACCAGTATCAGTACCGATTGCAGCAATACACTCATCTGCCGCCACCGCAGCCGCAGATCCTCCAGAAGAGCCACCAGGGATGCGATCAAGGTCCCAAGGATTACGTGTTGTAGAGTCAAATTTGGTAGCTGTATTATACGCGGAAGTTTCTGTGGACGATCCCATCGCAAATTGATCTAGATTGGTCTTGCCCACCAAGACTCCACCACGATCCCAGAGACGACGAGTCACGCTAGATTCGTATATCGGGACGAAATCCTCCAATATCTTTGATGCGGCCGTAGTCCTGACTCCTTTTGTCAGAAATAAATCTTTGATCGCCAGGGGGATGCCCTCAATCTGAGAATTTTTCTCATCTTTCTGACGTTTTTTGTCAGAATTCGCAGCCATTTCCATGGCTTTTTCCTCACATAGAGTGATATATGCACCAATATTTGGCTCGATATCCTTTGTGTGATCTATGACGCTCTGAGTCAAAATCGCGGAAGTGATCTCCCCTTTTGCTAGCTGATCAGCGGCTTCTTTGATTGTAAGGCGATTATAATTTTTCATCTATTTGCAATAATTAATTTTATAAATTTGTATATTTAGATCTTGCCCATAACAGTTTTATTCAAACACACCAGGCACAACAAAGCTCCCGCCCGAGAATCCAGGTGCATTTTTCTCAATATCATCATAGCCAAAACCATAGTCTACTACACTATCATCACGCATCACATTTTCAAGTCCTGTCACGTTGGACAAAGGTTCAGTATTATCCGTATTCACCTCAGCCAATTGCGCAACATAGCTCAATACATCAGAAAGCTGATTGCTATATATCTTCTTCTCCTCATCACTCAAATCAAGCTTCGACAGACTTGCGATGTGCTCAACTTCTTCAATAGTTAATTTAGCCATAATAAAAAATAATTACTTTTAGTTAATTTGATACTATCACTATTACTGACCAACTTCAATATTGAACCGTCTCTTAAATAACTTTTAGTTCAATTGTTTCTTCTTGAGAATTTCATTCACGCGATTGACCAATTGTTCGGGCAAAATATCAATCTTCAAAATGTAATCGTCAGCCTTACCCTCAAATTTTTCCTGATCAATCGGGTTGAGACTCAATGCCGTCAAGACTATCACCACAATATCTTTTGTCCTTTGATCAGTTCGAATAATCTCAAGCAGCTCATCTCCTTGCATTTTCGGCAACATCAAGTCCAACAATATTACATCCGGTAAATTATTATTTTTCATTTTCTCAATCGCTTCTTCTGCCGAATAGGCAATTGCAACCTCCCAATTGGCATACTCAAACCTCAGCCTATAAAGGTCGCTACATCCCCAACTATCATCAACGATGAGTAATTTTTTAGACATAAGTCTTCTCGCGAAGAAATAAATTTATTTTATTTGATTATAGCACTCTCAGCCCCGTACCATCTGAATGAATTTTTTCTTTTTGGCTAATCTCTTTATACTCTCTCGGCAAAGAAAAGTAAAAAATTGAGCCCAATCCCTTCGTTGATTCGTGCCACATCGTGCCGCCATGCAACGAGACAAGATTTTTTGATATATATAGACCAAGTCCTGAGCCCTGTTGTTCCTGAGGATTTTGGCTAGCAAACCGACCAGCCTGATAAAATTTTTCAAATAAATGTTTCTTGTCTTTCTCTTCGATTCCAATGCCAGAATCAGCGACCGCGACCACAATCTGATCTTTTTTCAACTCAGTCGAAACAGCAATGCGGCCCTTGTCAGTAAATTTATTGGCATTATTAATCAAGTTTGTAAGGACCTCTCCGATCTTACTCTGATCGACAGTCACTCTCGGTAGACTCGAAGATTTCGATAGATACACAATCGAATTGCCTTTTTCTTTGATTTTTATCTCTAGTCCTGAAATAATTTGCTTGATCAAAACTTCGAGATCAGTCTCAACTGCATTGATAGACAAACGATGTTGATCAATCCGAGCGACATTAAGCACATCCCGAGACAGTCGCCCCAGCCTCAACGTCTCATCAAGAACAGGTTGGAAAAACGCTTTTTGCTTTTCAGTCAATTCGCACATATTCTCCCTTACAGCCATATCCAAACGACCCTGAATCGCGGTGATAGGAGTATTTAATTCATGAGTTGCCATTTGCAGAAACTCATCCTTCATACGATCAAGCTCAATTAATTCCTTCTTGTCTTTCACGAGCTCATGCGCCTGTTTTTGCAGATTATGATTTTTTTCTGAAATATCACTAGTTTGTTCTCGCACTTTATTTTCTAGATCATTAGTCAACTCTTTGAGCGAAGTTTTGGCTTTTTTCAAAGAAAAATTTGACCGAATAATATTCTCCGTACTTCGATTGAAAAAATACCCATAAATTATCACAAAAGAAAAGACTACGACAATCGCCAAAGTAGAAAGACTATGCTCAAAGATCAGAAACAATGAAAATGTTAAAAC